>JBJLFK010000034.1:0-31996 GCA_045565415.1 Alphaproteobacteria bacterium
ATTATTTTCTTGAGTACTTAAATTTAACAAAAGACTTATTATGCGTGATTCATTTTTATTTAAAATATTTGTAATTTCTCCTGATACAATAACTAGATCATTAACAAATACATTTCCATTTAATCTATTTTTGATATTTAAAATTTTACATTTAGGAAAATTATAAAAAATTGCATTAATTATGTAAGCAATATTAGCTGGTCCTTGATTAATACATTTATTACCTTGTCCAATTTTTTTAACTGCATCGGCGTCAAAATGTATTGGGTTTGGATCATTTAAAATCTTAGACCAAGAATTTAAATCCTCTTGTTTAACGTGATGAGACCATTGATTTATTTTATGACCAATTTTTAAATTCATTTAATTAAACAGGTAAAATCCATTTGTAATTAATTTTTGATACAATTCTGCCCTCAAAAGTAATTTCTAATTTAAAGTTCATAATATCAAAATTACCAATTTTTTTTGATACCTTACTTTCAAATGACTCTATAAAACCATTAACCTTATAATTTCTATCTAAATTAAAATTATCTAATAAATTAAAATCACATTCACCTAACATTGGCCCTTTTCGAACATCATAGTTCAGTAAATTAAATAATTCCTCAAGAGTGTATCCAATACTATTAAGAGCTACCATAGAAAATATAGGATGAGCTAGATCTTCATCTGATATGTTTTTGTTTCCTTCTAAACCTGTAGATGATTCTATTAAATTATTAATTTCTTTATCAATAGTAAATGAACCACCAGGAAATTTGTGATTTATTAAATCTTTATTTAACAATTACATTTCCTGTGCAATAGGCCTAATGACTATTTCATTAGCAGACACACCTTTATCTTGTTCTAATGCATATATAACTGCATCAGCAATTCTTTCAGGATTTTCTGCTATAGATGCTAAATTACCCTTCATTAGAGTTTCTAACATGGATTCATCTTTTATTGTTGCACCTAATTCAGTTTGAAAAGCCCCTGGATAAATACATGTAACTTGTAATTTTCCTGCGCTTTCCATTCTTAATCCTTCAGAAATCGCTCCTACAGCAAATTTAGTAGCTGAATATACTGCACTACCTGGCATTAATCTTTTTCCCGCAGTAGATGCAATATTTATTATTTGGCCCTCACCTCTTTCTAACATATGCGAATAAACAGCATTAATACCATAAAGGACTCCCTTTATATTAATATCAATCATTTGATCCCATTCATCAGTTCTTCCTTTTTCAAGTAATGATAAAGGCATAATGCCTGCGTTATTAATCAATGCATCAATTTTACCAAATACTTTAATTCCTCTTGAAGCTAAATTGTCTAATGTTTCTTTTTTTGATACATCTGTGACCTCATAAATTGAATTTTCAGGCCCCAATTTATTACACAATTCTTCTAATCTATCTTTTCTTCTTGCTCCAAGAATAACCTTAGCTCCTAAGGAAACACATTTTTCTGCAGTTATTTTACCGAAACCTGAGCTTGCACCAGTTATCATAATAACTTTATCTTTAATCGTATTCATAATCACCTCTTTAATAATTAATAGATTTCTATATAAAAAATAATAATTCTTTAATTATAAGCATAATTAAACATATGCCTGAAAAAATAAATGGAACTACGCGCATAGAAACATTATTTAATGTTAATTGAATTATTGTATGAAATGAACGTAAAGCTACATAAGCCCAAGCAAGTATAAAATTTGTTATATCTCCATGCTCCATCAAATAAATATAAATAATGGTTGCATAGAAAAGAGTTGGTTGTTCAAAGATATGATTATAATTAGCAGTAATATTTCTTAAGCCTTTTGGTAATTGCGATCTAAATTCATCAGAATACCTAGCAGATTCCAGATTTCCAAAATTTTTTATTACTGGAATAAGACGGGACAAATATAGAGCAATAACAACAAAACATGATAAAAGTATCATGCCAAACATGGGATATAGTATATTCATAAATAGCCTTAATAAAAAATGGTGATCCGGGCAGGATTCGAACCTGCGACCTACAGATTAGAAATCTGTTGCTCTATCCAGCTGAGCTACCGGACCACATAAGTATCGTTAATTATTAATCTAAATATTACTCATAAACAAGTCGATAAAATCTCTTTATAATAATGAATTCATTATAATTTAATCTTATCGACGATATCTGATAGCTCGGGTTTAAAATCAAGCATTTCTTGCCTTGTTAATCCTTCTAGCTCATGAGGAAAAACAAGCCACTTATCAGTTTTATATAAATAATAATCTGGCTCTCTGTCTGTTTTATTTTTATCTGGCTTAAAGTATGGAGTTGCCACTTTTATCTTTGGTGTATTCTTTTTACAAGCATTATTTAGGTTCTTTATAATTTGATCAATAGATAATCCAGTATCATGAACATCATCAACAATTAGCAAGGAATCCTCTGATTCAACTTTTTTAATTACATAATTGAGGCCATGTACTTGAACTTCTTTACCTTGCTTTCCCATTGATTCATATGATGATGTTCTAATTGCAATATGATCTGATTTAACACCCATGACATCTAATAATTCTTGAACAGCGATACCGATTGGTGCTCCTCCTCTCCAAACTCCCACAATATAATTTGGTCTAAAACCACTTTCATATACATTTAAGGCAATTTTAAATGAATCTTTAAGCAATTGATTAGATTCTATAAATAGCTTCTCCATAATTATCCTTTAAAGAATTGGTAACAGTATTTTAGTATAACTATACCAAATTAAAATTAAAAAAATTATTAAGTGCTATTTATTAAAAAGTATAACCAATTCTTGCCATAATTTGTCTTGGCGGTATCAATTCAATACCAGTACCGGCTACGCCAAAAACATCTGTCATACTAGAATTCATCCCATCTTTATCTGTTATATTTAAAGCAATAAGATTCAGATCTATATTTTCAGAAAATTCATAACTAAGACTTAAATTATAAATAGTATACTCATCAACTACATCAACAAATGGATTATTAAAAACTCTTTGCTGAAAATCACCCCTATGAACAACTTCACCAGTAGCAGTTAATAATCTACCATTACTAAGTATAGTTTCATACATAAGACCAAAATTAGCATTAAATTCTGGGCTTTTAGCAAGTTTATTACCTTTTAAACTTTCTCTTAAACTATATCTCATTGGCTCCTCACCAAAGAAATACAATTCAGCTCTAACATTATCTAGAGCCTGATAATCTGAAGTTATTTCAGTTTCTAAGAATGATAATCTTAAATCAAATGAGAGACTTTCAGAAATCAAGCCTATTAACTCGACCTCTAAGCCGCTCATTTCTGATTCAGGAATATTAGCAACTCCGCCTCGATAAACATCGGGATCAGTAGATTGAAATTGAAGATTTTGATATTCGTAATAAAAAGCAGATATATTTGCTCTTAATCTATTATTAAGAAGGTCTGTTTTTATTCCAATCTCATAAGCATCAATTGTTTCGCTATCAAAAAACGGGAATACAAGTTGAGGTGCGGGTTGAGCACCAAAATTTTGTTCATCATCAACAGGAAAACCGAATGTTAAATTACTTCCGCCAGGTTTAAAGCCTTTTGTGAAAGAAGCATAAGTCATAGTGTCAGAATTTAAATCATACTCAATAGCAATTCTTCCAGTTGTTTTTTCGAGGTCATCTTCGATCAAATATGATTGCAATCCAAAGAAATTAGTTACATCACTCGAAAAAGTATCTTCTGTGTATCTAAAGCCTGTGATAATTCTTAAATTATCAAGAGCATTAAATGTTGCTTGGCCATATAAAGATTTTGACTCTCTTGTTGGATATGCATCAGAAACAAAGCCTAATTCTGCTCCATAAGCAGCAAAGCATATTCCCTCAAATGGATTTGTTGCGCAAATTGGAGCATGTACATAAGGTGTAAATTGACCATCCATTAAGGATATTAATTTAACATTATTAACATCTTTAACTTCATATATATGATTTTCAATTTCGTGATCAAAATAAAGAGCTCCGACAATCCAATCAATCGAACCAAATAAAGGTTCATTTGAAACAAGATTTATTTCAAAAGTTTTAGTTTCAACAATAGATATTTCTGGTCGATATTCTGCAGCAATATATGGAAGGCCCTCTAACGGACCACTTCCATGAACATCACCAAAATTATGTCTATCGTTATCTCTTTCAACATAAATATCATCCTCTTGTGAGCTTGCTAAAATTTTTAAAGTTGCTACCCCAAGGTCAGATTCAAAGATAGCCCCCAAAATTTCAGATGTAAGTTTATAATTAGAAGCAGAGTCTTGTGCTAATTTTCTAGGATTAGGCGTTTTATCATCTAATCCTTTCATAGCAGCACCATTGTTATCTGCATCAAAATATTGAAAAAATAATCTTAAGCTAGAAGAGTCGCCTGTTTCAATTAACCAATCTGACCTTAAGCTTATATGGCTTGCATCATCAAGATCTTGTCCATTTATAACATTATCACTAAAGCCATCTCTCTCTGTAATAACAAAAGAATTTCTTGTAGAAACAGTATCTGAAATAGGAAAATTAAAAGATCCTCTTGATTTAACTAAACCATAATTTCCAACAGTTAAATCTGCCTTACCTTCAAAACCATCAGAAGAAGGAAGTTTACTAATAACATTTATTGTGCCTCCAGTGGAATTTTGTCCAAATAATGTGCCTTGTGGCCCCCTTAATACTTCTACCCTTTCAATATCTATAAAGTCTGTTCTAAGAGAAAACTTTGAAGCAACAAAAATACCATCCATATGTAAGGCTACAGATGGCGCAGCAATTGCATTTTGATTTGTTTCATCGCCCACACCTCTAATCGAAATAACTGTTTTATAGCCTTCATTTTTTGCTACAGTTAAGCCAGGTGTTATCGCGCTTAAACCAACGAAGTCTATAATATTTTTAGTTTCTAGCTCATCAGAGCTTAGCGCAGTTACTGATTTAGAAACATCTTGCAAGCTTTCGCTTCTTTTCTCAGCTGTAACAATAATTTCTTCAATTGAAAAAGAATTATTAACTGTCGATTGACTATTTATATCAACAGCCTCATCAGCCTTGATTGCGCTTGAAATTAAGATTGAAAATAAAAGAAGAAGAGTAGAATTTTTAAGAATTTTGAATGTCATTTGTCCCCGAATAAAAAAATAAGTTCATAAGAGATTAAGCAAAAACTATGCCATAAATTTAAGATTTTTTAAATTATATTGATTCTATTTTTAAAAAAATTGTCTTTTATTTTTTTATAAAAAATATGTTTTATTTAGTAAATTTTCAAATAATATTTATTCATGATTGATATTTTAGATAGCCTCTTCAAGCTTAATGTAAATGGTACAAGCATTAAAAAAGAAATCTTAGCAGGTTTCACAACTTTTATAACAATGTCTTATATAATTTTTGTAAATCCACAAATTATGTCTACTACAGGAATGGATTTTGGAGCAGTTTTTGTTGGGACATGTTTAGCTGCATCAATAGCATGTTTTATTATGGGTTTTGTTGCTAATTGGCCTGTAGGGTTAGCTCCAGGTATGGGTCTTAATGCTTTTTTTACATATTCGGTTGTAGGTGAAATGGGTTATTCATGGGAAACAGCTCTTGGTGCTGTTTTCTTATCAGGCATCTTATTTTTTATTATGAGCGCAACACCATTGAGAAAATGGATGATTGATAGTATCCCAACAAACTTAAGAATAGCTATGGCCTCAGGAGTTGGTTTTTTTATTGGTTTTATAGGTTTAAAAAACGGAGGAATTATTGTTTCTAATAATGCAACTTTCTTAAGTCTTGGTGATTTTTCTAATATTGAAACATTACTATCTGCATTAGGTTTTTTGCTAATAGCAATTTTAACAATTAGAAATATTAAGGGATCAATTATTATTAGTATTCTAGCAGTTACACTTTTATCGTTAACTTTTGGTCTTGTAGAATTTAATGGAATAATTTCTTATCCACCAAGCTTGAGTCCTGTATTTTTACATTTAGATATTATTGGAGCAATTGATATTACAATGATTTCCATAATTGCATCATTTTTGTTTGTTAATCTCTTTGATACTACAGGAACATTATTTGGAGTAGCAACTAGGGCTAACTTTATTGATGAAAAGGGGAATATCTCTAATCTAGATAAAGCACTCAAATGCGATAGCAGTACGAGTATTATTGGAACTTTTTTTGGGTGTGCTCCAGTTACAAGCTATGTTGAGAGCTCATCAGGTATAGAAGCTGGAGGAAGAACCGGACTCACTGCAATAACTATTGGTTTTTTATTTTTATTTTCAATTTTTTTATCACCTTTGGCTAGTATTGTACCTATATACGCAACATCTGGAGCATTGATATATGTATCACTTCTAATTTTATCCGGTGTTCAAAATTTGGATTGGGAAGATTTAAGTGAATTAATACCATCCTTAATTATCATAGTCATGATACCTTTAACATTTTCTATTGCTGATGGTATATCGCTAGGCTTCATAGCATTTATAGTTATGAAAATTGCCTCTGGAGATATAAAATCAATATCTTCAGGAGCTTGGTTTTTAACTGTAATTTTTGTATCAAAATTTATATTTTTGTAATTCTGTTATTACTGCTTAGTTTCAATAATTATTTTAGTATTAATTTTTTCATCAGAATCACCAACTCTAATTCCAGATATTGGTATGACATCTGAATAATCAAATCCTACAGCAAGTTTTACATATCTATTATCTGGTGAAATAGAATTTGATATATCAAAGCCAACCCACCCTAAATGCTCTATATAAACCTCAGCCCAAGCATGACTAGCATCTTGGATGTTAGTATCATCAAGCATTAAATAACCACTTACATATCTTCCAGGAAAACCTAATTGCCTTATACAAGATAGAAATATATGCACATGATCTTGACATACGCCAAATCCAATTTTGATTGCATCTTCACATGATGTTTTTATAGATGTTTTTCCTTTAGAATATTTAACTAAGTTTAATATATAGTTTGATAAATAGTTTAATGTTTCAATATCTGATTTAATTTTATTTTTCCCTTTTTCTATATTTGAAATTATTTTTTTTACTCCATTACCTGGTCTAGTGTAATTGGTTGATGAATACTTAAATAAGTCTAAAGGAACCTTATCATCATGTTTACCAACAATACCTTTTGAGTCATTGATGTATAATCGTCCTGAACAAGAAATTGTTATCTCTTTGGTGTCGTCTTTTGTTTTACAAAGATGTACTTTATTGCTTTGATAATCATATGTTTCCAATTCAATTGAACCGCCCTTTACATCGATATCCCAATTTAAAACTTTCTGATTTTTTTCATTTCTTGGAGTAAGCCTAAGTTTTTGTATAGCCGATAGAGGCGGGTTGTTATAATTAAAGACTGTCTTATGTTTGATTTTAAAAATCATTATCTTAAACTAGATTAAAATCCCTGGATATTAATGAGTGTATCTCATTATTTTGATTAGCAAATTCTTTAATGAACTTATAAAGCTTCTTATTATGAATAGTTCTTATAATACCGCTAGTAAGTTTATTTTGATTCTTTTTTACTAAATTATAAGATTTATATTTTTTTTTATAGGTAGATTGCAAATATTCTAAATTGGATAAAATTTCTTTATTACAAAAAGATAATGATCTTGGCATCCTCTCATCAAATACCAAAAAATTAGTTATTGCGGCTGGATCTAAATATTCTCCACTTAGCCAATTAAATGATCTCCAAGCTGATAAAGATCTAAGTAGTATTTCCCAACGATTAAAATCAATTTTATTAACAACAACAGTATTTCTTAACAAAAGCCTATAATATTTGGTGTTTAAAATAGAAACCGTATTATTGCTTCTCTCAATAAATGTTCCAATTCTAATAAAGTTAAATGTATCATTCCTAAGCATGGTTCCATAAACAGAACCCCTGAAAACAGTTCCTGTATTAAGTATATTTTCTAGAATATCAGGTAGATTATTAATTTGAATTTGACGTTTAAGAAGTTTCTCAGAAGCCAACCAACTTTGATTCAAAGAATTGGAGACTTCTCGTGTAAGTGCCGTCCTAACAATTTTTCCATTTAGTCGAGCTTTTTTTAATAAATTTCTTACATTGTCAATATTATCTTCGTCTCTTAATAAAAAATTTACTACATTTTGAGTTGATGCAATATTATATTTCTTCTTAAAAACTTTAATCTGGTAATCTTCAATAAGGAATTCTAACAAGTCATTTCTATTATTTTCTTTTGTAGTAATTGAATAATGCAGTCCTGCCTGTATTTTTCGCGCAGTATTTTCTGCCCTTTCTAAATATCTGGCCATCCAATATAGATTATCTGCGTAGCGACCTAACATTATTGATCAACGATCCAGGTATCTTTTGTTCCGCCACCTTGACTAGAATTAACTAACAATGAATTTTCTTTTAAAGCTACTCTTGATAGACCTCCATTTGTTATCTTAATATCATTAGGCGACATTAATGCAAAAGGCCTTAAATCAACATGTCGAGGCGCTAACCCTTTTTTAGTTAATATAGGAACACTAGATAACGATAGTGTTGGTTGTGCTATATAATTAGTTGGTTTTGATATTAGTTTTTGTTTAAAATTCTCTATTTCTTTCTTACTGCTTGTTGGGCCAATGAGCATGCCATAACCACCAGATCCATGTACTTCCTTAACAACTAATTTAGCTAAATTTTCAATTACATATTTAAGTGATTTCTCTTCAGAGCACCTCCATGTCTTAACATTTTTCAAGATAGGCTCTTCATTCAAATAAAATTTAATTATTTCAGGAATATATGAATAAACAGCTTTATCATCTGCAATACCCGTTCCTGGGGCATTAGCAATCATTACATTTCCGGCTCTATAAACATCAAATAATCCAGGTGATCCAATTCTACTGTCAGGGTTGAATGATAATGGGTCTAAATAAGTATCATCTATGCGTCTATACAATATATCAACTTGCTCTATTCCCTGTGTAGTTCGAATTACAACCTTATTATCTTCAATTAATAAATCACGCCATTCTAATAAATTTACACCCATTTCATCTGCTAAAAAAGTATGTTCATAATATGCCGAATTGAAGACGCCTGGTGTTAAAACAGCGACATTTGGTTTTCTAGTTGATGATTTTGATGTCTTAATTAATGATTTTAATAATAAATCTGGATAATCAAAAACTGGTTTAACATTATAAATAGTAAATAATTCAGGAAACATATGCATCATTGTTGATCTATTTTCAATCATATATGAAGCACCAGATGGTACTCTTAAATTATCCTCCAAAACAAAAAAGTTTTTTTCAGATGTTCTGACTAAATCTATACCTGAAATATGGGTATAAATACCACCTGGCGGCTTAAAATCGCACATTTCAGGTAAAAAAGCTGCATTATTATTAATTAACTTTGACGGAATTATATTTTCTTTAACAATTTTTTGTTTTGAATAAATGTCTTCTAGAAACATATTTAAAGCAATAAGTCTTTGAGTAATGCCTTTTTCAATAAAAGCCCACTCTTTACTGTCAATAATTCTAGGCATTAAATCAAAGGGAATTAGTCTTTCTTCTGCCTCATCTTCACCATAAACATTGAATGTTATACCGACTTTTCTAAATAATTCTTCAGCTTTAATTGACTGACTCATTAACGAATTAATATTTTGATTAGAAAGCCAATTATCAAGATTTTTATATAAATTTCTTACTTTTTGACCACGCATGTTAAGCATTTCATTATACATAGGTATAAAGACACAATTTTCATGCCAAATTTAGAAAATTAATAAATAAGTTAAGAAATCATTTAATTAGGTACTAACTGCCAAGTATGTACCAAACATTTCCAAGAGCCATCTTCCTGACGCTTTAAGATATCTAAATAATCACTAGTTGTAATATTGTCTTGTAATGCTCCTTCAGACTGGATCTGATTAGCATTATCTTTAAAAGTTAAATATACAGTTTGACGACTTCTTACTATTGCTATGTCACCAATTACTTCAATATCATACTCACCATCTTGGATTTTATAAGTAGCTGATTTAAATACAGGGCCAAGAAATTCTCTATAATTTTCTGCACCCGAAATAATGGGCCCTCCTGGTGGAATTAAAGTTATATTTTTATCAAGTGAATTTATGTATCCATCAATATTACTTGACTCAACTGCGCTATGCCAAGTTTCATATAATTTTTTTATTGATGCGTTATTATCATTATAATTAGAAATATTTTCTGCTTTTAAGAAAACCGTTTGACTTAAAATTATTAATAAGAAAAGACCTGTATATTTAAAGAAATTTTTATATATCATATTTTATCCTAACTTTTTTACGAATTTTTCAATTTTCAATTTTTTTGGTGATGGAATTTTTTTAGTTGATGAGCCAATATAAAGATAACCAATAACAACATCACTTTTCTCCAATTTCAAGGATTTGTTAATATGCTTATTAAAAGCCAAATGTCCTGTTCGCCAAATACTATAAAAACCCATAGCTGAACATGCCAACATCATATTTTGAGCAGCTGCTCCAGCAGATAGAATCTGTTCAATTTCTGGTATTGGTTTATCTTTTTTGATATTTGCAATGGCAATTATAATTAATGGCGCCCTTAATGGAGCTTTTTTTACTTTACCTAAAAGCTCTTTACTAGGGTTTCTTTTAACCTTTTTAGTTACATTAACGAATTTTTTTCCAAGCTTTAATCTATCATCTCCTGATACCTCAATAAATTTCCATGGATTTAAACCTCCATGATCGGGAGCTCTTAATCCTGCCTTATAAATTTTTTTTAATTGGCTTTTACTAGGTTTAGGATCCTCCATTAATGGAATAGATTTTCTTGAAAGTATTGTTTCTATTGCATTCATAGGAGATTAATGAGTCCATGGGGTTTTTCTGTTTGGAGAAAAATTATCAGAATATGATTTAGGTTTAATTTTTCTTTTTTTCGGCTCAATTATTACAAAATCAATATTATTGCTATTTGCAAATTTGATAGCTTTATCCTTATCTGAAAACTTAATTTTTACCTTATCTTGAGTATTTGAAGAAGAAGTCCACAGCATTTTTTCGTCAATTATTGGTTTATCTTGCGAATTAAATTCAAGGAGCCAAAATTCATTTTTGGCAGATTGAGTTGCTGACTTTGCCGGTTGATAAATTTTAGCCTTCATTAATTTTCTAACCAACTTCCATGCGCACCAAATGGTACTCTTTGAGGTAGAAGAATTTCAGCGACAGGTTTATTCGAAAAGTCATCTGCATCAATAATAATAAGTTTGGATTTATTTTTTTCATTATCATGAACAATTGACATAACATATCCATCTTTTTCATCATTAGCATTAGGGTTTGGAGCAAATAATGGCTCACCACCTACCGTATGGTCACCAAGAAAATGATCTTCTCTTGAGCCTTTATCAAGATTATATTTAAATAAATGATTTCCAAATGTTAGCGTTTCGGCTTTATTGTTTAATTCCATTGCATAACCAATATTTGCTTTAAGGCCTATTTTTCTATCATCAACTCTAGCAAAATCACATGGCTTATCATCTATCTGTTCCTCTTTACATGTTTGAGAGTTTAGATCTATGGTCCATTTCCATAATTTACCAGTTGTTTCGTCTCCACCATAAATTTGATCCATACCTCCAACCATTGCTTTGTCTTGTCTGCATACATGTAAAATAATTTTATTATCTTCTTCATATGCATTCATCGGGTGGAATACAAAACATGGATTTACATCAATCCACTTAATGTCTTTATTAGAACCATTCCTTGGCATTACTCCAAGTCTAGCGCCACATTCAGGTCTAAAACCAAAAGGATCTCCGCCTTCTACGGCTTTATCCATATCGAATACAAGTGGTAGGTCCATGAATATTACATAATTACGAGTAATATTCCAATCGTGCATCATTACAGGACGAGGTATGTCTATAGCTTCTGATTGAACTAATTCGCCATCAGGAGAAACCCTATGATACATTAAATAGGGTTTGCCCATCATTTTGTAACCAAAAAACAACAATTCATTTGTTTCAGGACATACTCTTGGATGAGCCGTCATTGGGCCATCTAACTTTCCATCAAAATCATGATGGCCAATTGTTTCAAGGTCATTATCAATTACCCATGGAAAATGAGCCTCTTCTAAAGCTAGTATTTTGCCTGCATGACGAATTATGTGAGTATTAGCAGGAGAAGCTTTTAAATCAAAAGATGATGCCATCATATCCATATCATCTTCATAATAAGGTGTTTTTACATATCTATTTTTGTAATTAGCTTTTCCATTCTGAATATTAATACCATGTACCATTCCATTACCAAAAAACCAATGATCACTGAATCCAGATCTTGGATTCATACCATTTCTAATATATTGGCCATCTAATTCTTTTGGAATTTCACCTATTACTTCAAGCTCATCAATGCTTTTTTCTTTTTGAACAGGAGCCCAATTACCTTGCAAATGCCAATATTTTTTTGGATCAAGTTCAATAGGGGTTTCTTTTTTTGGTGATATATATTTCATAATCTTACCTAATATAGGGTCAGGTAATTTAAACATAATTTTTGCAGCAATAGATTGTAAACTCAATTTAACCTCTTTATAATTTTAAACATATATATCAAATATTAATTATTATGGGAAATGTTATGAAAAAAACTCTAATCGGTTTCTTTGTCTCAATATTTTATATTGGGTTTGTTTTTGCAGAGTTACCAACTAAACCACTATTAACTCTTGAAACAGCAAAAATAATGGCAAATGAATGTTTAAGTCTTGCAAAAGAAAAGGGATGGAAGATCAATATAGCTATTTTTGAGTCCCCAGGGGCCTTAAAATACTATGCATCTATGGATGGAACCTATCCTGCATCAGAAGAAATCTCTCGATTAAAAGGTAAAACTTCAGCTGGTCTACCCTTTTCTACTAAAGAACTTGCTCAAATGGCATTTGATAATGAAGATAAAAATGAAGGAATAGTTACAATTCCAGATATTGCATTATTACCAGGTGGAGCTCCTATAATTTTAAAGGATGGCTATCATTTAGGTGGTGTAGGTGTTTCAGGAAGTAGTGGATCCAACGATGAAAAATGTGCACTTAAAGCAATAGAGAAAGGATTGGAGGTTATATATGATTAAGAAACAAGTATTTTTTTTAATTTTCCTTCTCATAGCAACTAATTCAACTAAAGCGGAAATATTAACTGTTGAGGTTATATCGGAACATAAAAATGGACCAGTCTTGCTCGCTGTGTACGATAAACGAGAATATTTTGGGAAAACTAAAGCAAATCAAAAAGCTAATCCAAAACATATCTTATTGGGCGCTAAAGGATTAATTTCAAACTACAAAGGAAAGGTTACCTTTGATTTACCATATGGAAATTATGTTATAGCCGGTATTCATGATCTTGATAATAATGGAGTATTAACTGGGAATTTTTTGGGAATGCCAAAAGAACCATTTGGTTTTTCAAATAATAAAAGGGGTAATTTTGGCCCTCCTAAATGGGAAGATGTTCTAATAAAATTTAGCGAAAGTAATAAGAAAATTTTAATAAATTTAAAAGGAATTTAAATGGATATAGATATAAATGATAACGAAGTTCTATGTTTTTTCAATTTTAGAAGCCCATATGCATATGTAGGAATAAAAAAAGCTCTTGAATTAGATATAACCCCTAAATTTGTACCCTTTTGTTATGTTCCAAAAGAAATATTAGAAGCCGTTACATTAAATAATCCCTATAAAAGAGATTATCTAATGGAGGATTGTAGAAGATTATTTAACGAACTAAATATTGATTTAGTTAATGAAATACCTGCAGATTGCAATTGGCCATCTGTTCATGCGGCTTGGTCAGAGGTTAACAAAGAAGGTAAAGGCCTTGATTTTATGTTAAAAATTTTTGAGGCTCGATTTAAAAAGGGATTAAATGTTGGTGATAAGAGTATTATCACTAATATTTGTAATGAGATTGAAATAAGCCCTGAATTAGCCTTATCAGCAATGGATAATGAAGATATTGATAAAGATCTAAAATCTCTTACTAAATTAATGAGGGAATTAAAGGTTTTTGGTGTTCCAACATTTATTTATAAAAAAGAGAGGTTTTGGGGACAAGATAGGTTGAATTATTTAAAAAATATATTAGATAAGTAAACTAGTACATTATAATTACTTTATAAATAATTGAATTAATTAAATATATTTAAATTATTGATTATATAAAAATTTATTCAATAATTTTTATTCTTTTTAGATGAATATCATCTCCTGGTTTACTTATATCGTGTGCCCTTTTCCACCTAGCAAATTCACCTAAAATATGATTGGGATCACCATGTAATTCAGTAAATACACCATTAAATTCTCTTGTATCAACATATGCTGCATCAACTCCATCAGCATAAAGTCTACAGGCTAGATCGAAGCCATGACTTAATAATTTATCTAATTCTTTATCGAAATCAGAAACTAAAACACCAATATGATGATATCCTTCTTCTCCATTTTGATACATATCCCTATAAATAGATGGCGTTTCATCATGTTGTTGAATAAATTGAATCATCATATCTCCAACATAACCAAATGCATAAGATACATCAGCTTCTTGAGGAGTTCCTCTAAATTCAAATTTATCACATTTATGATGAGGAGAAAAAACAAATGGCCCTGCTCCAAAAATTTTATTCCATTTTTTTGCGGATTCTTCCAAATCATTAACTAAATAGGCTTGTTGAAAAATAGGATATTTATCTAATAGCATTCTTACCTCAAATTTTATTTCTTACTAAAAATTTCTGTTTCTAACTCTATAGATAATTCTATTATATATCTCCATAATTTTTCAACAATATCAGGGCTGATATCGTTATTTTTAGACAATTTTCTTAACCTCTTAATAATATCTTCAATTCTATCATTATCTCTAATTTTTGATATATCATCCTTAATTATCGCTGCCTGTTCAATAAATTTAAATCTTTTAGAGACTAATTTAATTAATTCATTATCAAGAAGATCTAATTCTTTTCTTAATTCTTCCATATTTTTATAACTCATAAAATTCTCCAAAAAAAAAGCCATTACAAATCGCAATGGCTTTCTTTAAATTTCTAGTAATTTAACCTTTATCTTTATCTTTATCTTTTTTATCTTTTGTATCATCCTGAGATTGATGATCAGAAGCTTTAGCGTGAGCTTCAGCATTTCCACAGTGAGCTAAAACATTACCGGAGATTGTTAAGAAGAAAGTTAAAACAAATACAAATATAATATTTTTCATAATTTCACCTATTTTTTTATATCCTACATCGAAAATCTAAATAAACCTATTACTAAATAAAAACCAATAAAATAGGTCCTACAATTAATAAAATAAAAATTAATAATAAAAGTGATTTAAATAAACTTTTCATAAATTAACTATGTTGTTTTGTATTCTTTATTATACAGCGATGTTTCAACTAGCGAGGTATCAAAAAATTCATGAAGCTTATAAATTTTATTATCCTTGATGGAAAAAATTTGACAATAAATTTGATTATATTCTTTGTCGTAGATACTTTCACCTTTTAATGTCATTGTTCCAACGACAGTATTATTTTCTACAGCAACTATATTCCAATTATTTGCAAAACTAACTGTATCGAACTTTAATTTAGATAACACACCATTCTCTATGAGTTTTATTGCAGAGTCTTTGCCTTTAAAGCTACCTGAAACAGGAGTTGATCCAATTAATGTAAGCGTTACATCATCATGCCATAATGTATTTAATGTTTCAAAATCACTATTTTTAAGTGCTGTATAAAACTCTAAAATTATTTTTTTGTTAGCAGACATTAAGCTTATTAATCTAAATCCAATGCAAATTCTTTTAAAATTTCAATGTTAATTATTTCTAAAGTCTTTTTATGCGTTTTTCTTATATATATTCTTGGCGCTTTTCCAGATTCATATGCTTCTTTCCATCTTTCAGCACATAAACACCAAGAATCGCCCTCTTTAAGTCCAGGAAATGAAAATTCTGGCCTAGGAGTAGAAAGATCATTACCCTTCTGTTTTGAAAAACCTAAGAAGTCTTCAGTCATATAAGCGCATACAGTATGTATTCCAACATCTCTATCATCAGTATTACAAAAACCATCTCTATAGAAACCCGTTATGGGATCTGAACAACATTCTTCAATTATTTCATCAAATACATTTTTCTGCATAACTTTTCCGATGGTCGGGGCGGAGAGATTCGAACTCCCGACCCCCTGGTCCCAAACCAGGTGCGCTACCAGCCTGCGCTACGCCCCGATGCTGTGTTATTATCATAAAGAAATTTTAACGTCTTTTCTTTATTATCTTTTTTTGTGCTTTATTGGTCCTTAATTTAAAAATTGAATTTACTAAAAGCACATCCCTATTACCAACATAAAGTTTAGACTCACAAAAAACAAAACCGTCTTTATTTGAATTAGCTTTTGCATAGCCCTCCAACCATTCTCCAGGTCTTGCAGCTGATAGAAATTCTGAATTTAGTTTAATAGTGACTCCTGCAGTTTTAGTCTCTTTATATACTGCGTGCCCACATATCCCATCTGCAAATGACATAAGCATTCCACCATGAGCTATCTGTGCGCCATTACAATGACGGTCTAAAATAAAAGTACCGTGTAACCAAGGATCAGACGATGTATTGATGTAGAATGGTCCATTATGAGTTGTGTAAGGGCCTCTTCCTTCATTAAGAATAAAGCCCTCAGGTACAACTTTTTCCATTAATTAGTGTCCAGATGCGTTTGGATTATAAACAATTGAATCTAATGGATTAGCGTAGAAATCCCAGAATAATGTTAATACAATTGAACAAATTATTAATGTAACAATCATCACTGGTAAGCCATATCTGAACCACTTAAGAGGAGTGATTGCAAGAGAAGGATCACCTGTATCTTTAGCTAATCTCTCAGAAATAGTAACTATGAATACATTTGCTGTTGAACCAATATGTGTTCCATTTCCACCCATGCCTACACCAAGAGCCAGAGCCCATAATAAAGGAGTTTGTAATACTGGATCACCTATTGAAGCAATAATTGGTATCATTGCTGCTGTGAATGGTATGTTATCAATAGCGGCTGACATAACCGCAGCAACCCACATTAAAATTAATGTTGCCATAAATAAATCACTCTCAACAAATGGTATGATAAATTGGCCAAGATATTCAAGGAATTGACTTCCCTCTACTCCACCAACTAACATAAACAAGGAAATAAAGAATATAAGTAGTTGCATTTCAACTTTTTCCATAACTTCATCTAAATCAAGAGATTTTCCTAAGAAAACAAGAATTATTAAACCAAGTCCTGAAACCATCCATGGTTGCCAATTAATTGTTCCATGAATCACAAATAGTACAACCATTAAAAGTAAAACAAAAACTGACTTATTCCAAAGAGGCTTATCTTTATATTCTATTCTATCTTCAAATGTTCCTTCTGCAGGTGTGCTGAGTTCTTTTCTGAATATAATTCTTAGTGTTGTTAAAGTTCCTAACCAAGCCAATAAAACAATTCCACCCATATGAATTAAGAAAGTATTAAAATCTATACCAAATGCAGAACCAATCATTAAATTTGGAGGATCCCCAACTAATGTAGCAACACCTCCCGTGTCTGATAGTAATGCAGCTGCTAATAAATAAGGAATAGGTGTTATTTTGAGTGACTGACAAATTAAAATAATTAAAGGACCAAATATTACAACAGTAGTAACATTATCTAATAACAGTGAAAGGCCTGTTACAGCAGTTCCAAGCAAAGCCATTAACATAAATTTTCGACCTTTCGATATTCGACCAATGTTTGTAGCCATAACTTCAAAGCCACCTGTTTTAATCATTATTGATACAATGGCCATCATACAGCCAAGTAAAAATACTACATTCCAATCAACTGCTTTAAATGCACCAGCTGGATCATAAAAACCATAAGACATCCCAGTAACTAACATTACGCCAGCCCCAAGCATTGCAACTTTTGATCTATGAAATCCATGTAAAGTTTCTGTAAATATACCGATGAAAGTTACAGCTAATATAATGCCTGATATCATCATTCCGTCAGTTAATTGAATTTCCATAATTCCCTCATAAATTTATAAGGAATTTATTAACTTATTTACGATTTATTGCCAAGATAAATAGGAAAAAATAACTATAGTATTGAAATATTATTCAATAGATAATATGAGAATATATATAAGT
Source organism: Alphaproteobacteria bacterium (assembly GCA_045565415.1). Taxonomy (GTDB): domain Bacteria; phylum Pseudomonadota; class Alphaproteobacteria; order MED-G09; family MED-G09; genus AG-430-B22. The sequence continues at coordinate 18,352 of JBJLFK010000034.1, forward strand.
AGGATAATAAAATGAAAATGAATGGCGAAAAAATTATTAATGCTCCCAAGCAAGAAGTTTGGGATGCTTTAAATAATCCTGAAAAACTTAAATTAGCAATTCCAGGAGCTGAAAATGTTGAAAAAAAAGATGAAAATAATTTGACTGCAACTGTGAAAACAAAGATTGGACCAATCAGCGCTAGATTTACAGGAAATATTGTCTTATCAAATATTAATCCTCCAACTAGCTATACTTTAACTGGAGAAGGAACTGGTGGTGCAGCTGGTTTTGCTAAAGGTACGGCTAATGTTGAATTAACAGAAGTCTCTGAAGGAACATTACTTAAGTATAATGTGGATGCAAATGTCGGTGGAAAACTAGCACAAATTGGACAAAGACTAATAGAAACAACAGCCAATAAATTAGCAGATGATTTTTTTGGTAAATTTAATGAGATTCTAAACCCACAGGATAGCAGTCTTGATGGTGCTGAAGTAAATGTAGAGCAGTCAAAAGGATTAAGTCAAAATTCATGGATTATAGTTTTAATTATTTTAACTTCTTTATCACTATTATTTTGGTATAGTTTATCATAACAAATTATTTGAGGAAAAAATGCCCACAGTCAATATCAATGTTAATGGTCAAGATTTATCGACCGAAGTAGAGGATAGACAATTATTAGTCCACTTTTTAAGAGATGACATGGATCTTACTGGTACACATGTAGGTTGTGATACTAGCCAATGTGGAGCATGTGTTGTTCACCTTGAAGGTAAAGCTGTTAAAAGCTGCACTATGTTAGCTGTTCAAGCTAATGGAAAAAATATTACTACTATTGAAGGTATTGCTGATGGGGATAGTCTTCATCCAGTTCAAGAAGCCTTTAGAGAGCATCATGGTCTCCAGTGTGGTTTTTGTACTCCTGGGATGATTATGGCTGCTATAGATATTATTAATAGAAAGCCTAATTTAGATGAAAAAACAGTTAGAGAAGAACTTGAAGGTAATTTATGCAGATGTACTGGTTATCAAAACATAGTGAAATCGATACTAGCAGCTGCAAATAAGTAGGTTAAAAATGTACAATTTTATATATGAAAAAGTTAATACAATTGAAGAAGTTGAAAAACTTTTAAATGAAAACGAAGAAACAAAAATTCTTGCTGGAGGACAAACCTTAATTCCTACAATGAAACAAAGATTAGCATCACCATCAACGCTAATTGATATATCTGGAATTGATGAATTGAATTTTATTAACGATAATGAAAATTCAGTAACTATTGGTTCTACAATAACACACCATGAGGTTTCATCTTCAGATATTATCATAAATAGAATTCCATCATTAGCCTCTCTAGCTGAAGGAATAGGCGATCCTCATGTTAGAAATATGGGTACAATTGGTGGGTCTATAGCAAATAATGATCCGACTGCTGATTACCCAACAGCATGTTTAAGTTTAAATGCAAAAATTAAAACCAATAATAGAGAAATAAATGCTGAAGATTTTTTTATTGGTTTATTTGAAACGGCCTTAGAAGAAAATGAAATAGTTCTATCTATTGAATTTAATATTCCAAAAAAGTCATCTTATATGAAATTTCCTAATCCTGCTTCACGATATGCAATGGCAGGAGTTTATGTTTCAGTTTTTGATGATGCCGTTAATGTTGCTGTTACTGGAGCAAGTGAGAATGGTGTATTTAAATGGACTGAAATGGAAGAAGCCCTATCAAATAATTTATCATTAGAAAACGCCAAAAATATTAAGCTTAGTTCTGATGGCATAATGTCTGATATACATGCTGATTCAGCCTATAGAGCAAATTTAGTTGATATAATGGCCTTAAGGGCAGTAGAAAATTTAATATGAGCAATATAGAAGTTCTCTCAAAAGCAAATGATTGGATTAATGCAGGTCATAAAGTTGCACTAGCTACAGTATTAAAAACTTGGGGCTCTGCACCAAGAAGAGCGGGCTCTCAATTAGCAGTAAGAGATGATGGTCATATGATAGGATCTGTTTCTGGTGGATGCGTTGAAGGTGATGTTGTTGCCAATGCATTGGAATTATTTGATAAACCAAAAGTTAAAATAATTGATTATGGTATTACAAATGATACTGCTTGGGAGGTTGGTCTTGCTTGTGGTGGTGATATTAGAATTAGATTAGAAATTCTTAAATCTAATGGATAATAAAATTTTAGAAGAGATTATACGTCTTAACAAAGATAAAAAGCCATTTTGTACAGTTTCAAAAATCAATGACGATAATGTTGAAATTATTATCTCTGATAAAAAAGAATTAACAGATATTCAAAAATTAGTTCAAGATGCGCTTCTTAAAGATCAACTCATAATTACTAGTTATAAAGATGACGAAATAATTATCAATCCATACAACCCTCCCCTTAACATAATAATTGTTGGTGCAGTTCATATTTCACAATATTTAAGCAAGATTGCAAAATTATTAGACTTTGATGTTACTATAATTGATCCAAGAGAGGCTTTTGCTTCTAAAGAAAGATTTCCTGATGATAAAGTAATTAATTCTTGGCCTGAGGATTGTTTTGAAGATCTTAATATTGATAATCGAACAGCAATAGTTACATTAACTCATGAACCGAATCTTGATGATCCAGCTATAACTTATGCTCTTAATTCTTCGTGTTTTTATATTGGTGCATTGGGAAGTAAAAAAACTCATAATAATAGGATTGAAAGATTGAAGAATTCTGGCTTTAGTGAGAACATAATAAAAAGAGTAAACGGACCTATTGGCCTACCAATAAATGCTGCAAAACCAAATGAAATAGCAATATCAATTATGTCTGAAATAATAGCATCCTTAAGGCATCACGATTATCTTGATTTAGATATGAGAGATGATTGGAAGTTGAGATAATGCATATTGAGTCATTTATTCTTGCTGCAGGGGCTTCAAAAAGAACTGGCAAAATAAACAAGCTTACAAAAAAATACAAAAATAAACCGTTAATTGAGCATACTATCGAAAACTATTTAAGCTCCAATATTGACTGTAATAATATTATAACTGGTTTTGAAAGCGATAAAATGAATAAGATAGCTTTAAAATTTAATCTAGTTACATTTTATAATAAGGATTTTTCTAAAGGAATACTTTCTTCAATAAAGGTTGCTATTCACAATATTCAAAAACAAACAACTGGCGTAATTATTGGTTTAGGTGATATGCCATTAGTAAAGACCAACGACTTAAACCTTTTAATTGATAGATTTATTAAGGCTGATTGTAAAAAAATATGCTTACCAAAAAGCTATAAAAAGATAGGTAATCCAATTATTTTTCCTGTAAAAATTCTTAAAATGATATTAATGGATATTGATACTGAAAATAGAGATACAGGCCTCAAGTCAATGATAAAAAAATACAATCCCATTACTGTTAAGACCTCAAAAGGAGTTCTTAAAGATTTTGATAAATTAGAAGATTATAATTAATAATCAATTATTTAATGAGAATACCTCATTCATAAAAGTACCTATTTCGTAATTTAAAATCAAATCAGCATAGCCATCAAGATTAGTTGGTTCCCTATTTAGTATAATGAGTTTAGCGCCATTACGCTTTGCAAGAATAGGAAATCCTGCAGCAGGATAAACTTGCAAAGAAGATCCTATAGCAATAAATAAATCACAACTTAGAGTTGCATTTTGAGATTCTATCATCTCTTTCTCTGGCATAGATTGACCAAATGAAATTGTCGCCGTTTTTACTATCCCGCCGCAAATATCACATATCGGAGCTTGATTTGTTTTAAGAAACTGTTTTTTTATATCATCTATTTCAAATCGTTGTTCACAAGATAAACACTTAGCATAGGTAGTATTACCATGTAATTCTATTACTTGATCAGATGGAACCCCAGAATCTTGATGAAGGTTATCAATATTTTGAGTAATAACTTTTTTTATTTTACCTTTTGAAACTAGTTCAGAAATGGCAATGTGGCCTGCATTAGGTTTAGCATTACTTATTTCACTATCAATATTAAATTTCCTTCTCCAAGACTCTACTCTAACCTCTTCGGATGCCATAAATTCTGAAAAATCTATAGGTTTGAATTTAGTCCAAATACCTCCAGGACTTCTAAAATCAGGAATACCAGATTCTGTAGAAATCCCAGCTCCAGTAAAGATTACAATGTTAGAGCTTTCATCAATGTAATCTTTAAAATCTTTAATATCGTCCTTGTTAATCATTTTTTTTATAATAAATGAAGTTGATAAAAAACCAAAGAGTGATCAATAAAGTTATCCACCATTCAATGATATTTTCTATATAACTGTAATTCTTTATGAATAAAAAAATGGTATAGCTACAAGCAAAAGATGATATTTTAACTTAAGCATTAGTAAAATTGATTAAATAACAAGCAGATAAATTAAATAACTTAAAATTAACCAAACAATAGTCCAACCAAATAATCTTAGAAAAAACATTTTATTGTTATAACTTATATAAATGATAGAGTCATAATCAAATTTAATATGGAGTAAAAGATGCCTTTAGTTGGAGTAAGAGCAAAAGTAGAAAGCTCAGATAAATGGAAAGAAGAATTTAAAACACATGGAGAATTATTTAAAAGCCAAGGTGTTTCAATTGCTTATATGGGGGCAACTGATAATAATTCTGTATTAGCTATTTTTGAAACTGATGATTTAGATAAATTTAACGAAATATTTACTTCTGAAGAAACTGCTAAAGCAATGTCAAATGATGGCATTGAAGAAGACAGTGTGGAAATGTTTGTAATTACCGATCAATTGGTGATCATGTAAATCAACTTAGTAATAAAAATTGATAAATAATAGAAATAATCCTCTTTGGGCGATGGCAGCAGGATGTGTTCCAGATGCTTTACCATGGGACATTCCATTAATAGCTCATCAAGCTGGCTTTCAATCATCAGGTATGTGGGTAGACGCAAACACAACATGGGATAAAAATGCTCTTAACAAAACTAAAGATTCTCTTAAAAAAACTGAAATTCAATTAATTGATGTTGAAGTTACATGGCTTGAGGATGATGATAACTTAAATGATAGTCACAAGTTAATTATTGATGTTGGACTTGAGTTATCAGCTAAAAATATCTTGGTTGTAAATAGACATGATGACCTTCATAAGGCTCTTAGTCAATTTTATAAAATGTGTGAGTATGCAAAAGAAAATATAAGAGTTTGTCTCGAATTTGGAGAGTTTACCAATACTAAAACATTGAATAGTGCTATGAATTTTATTTCTGAGGTTAATCACCCAGTAGCTGGAATTTTAATTGATTTAATGCATATAAATAGATCTGATGAAAAGTTTCCCGATTTAAATAATCCTATATTTTCATATATACAAGGTTGTGATTTTTACCAATCCTCAAAGGAGCTTTCAGGAGATGATTATATATTGGCTGCCATTGATGATAGATGCTGTTTAGGTCAAGGTGATGCTAATAAAAGTGAGATTGTAAAAATGTGTGAATCTAAGAAAGATGTAAGTCTTGAAATAAGATCAAAATATTTAAGAGAAAGATTTCCTGATCCTTATAAAAGAGCTGAATATATATTTAAAAACTGCTTACGTAATTCTTAAAAAATTTGGAGAATTTAAATGGATTTAATAAATACTGAACAATTTATAAAATACGGCCAATGGGTCATAGTTGTAATAAGTTTACTTGGTGTGTATTTGGTGAGCTCGACAAAACCTAAATCTAGATTGAGCGGTTATATTGTTACAGCCTTAGGACGGTTTTCTGGTGCAATAATGTTTATTGTATTGGATTTATATGCTTTTGTGATTGTAAATATTATTCACACATATATTGGTTTAAGAGGCTATTTTAACAATAAAAAAAATATAAATAACTAATAATTTATTTATCCTTTTTTAAACTAGCATAAGCCCTATCAACAAAGTATCCTATTGAAGAGATATCATATTTGTTGTCAAATTCCTTTGTGGGTTTTGCATCGAAGACCTCTTGAAGAGTCTTTCCTTCTTTAATCATATTGGCAATTTTAGATTTCACAATCTTAAGCATTTCAATGGTTTTTATTACATCTGAGAGATTTGCAATATTTCCATGTCCAGGCATTACAATAGTTTCTGAGTCCATAATTTTAGTTGCTTCTTCAAGAAAATTTATAACTCCAGAAATACTACCACCATTATCAACATCAATAAAAGGGTATGAATCACTAAAAAAAACATCACCAAAGTGAATAGCGTTACTATTATTAAAGTAAATAATTGAATCTCCTGTTGTGTGAGCGGGTCCAAAATGAAGAATATCAACCTTCTCATCATTGAAATATAATGTCATACCTTTATCATGTGTGATTACAGGAAGTGCCTCTTCGGGGTAAGGATCTTGATTAAGTTTGGTAACTCCCATATTAATTAAACCCCCATCTGCCATATTTTTTCTAGCATTAGAATGAGATATAATTTTTGTAATATCTGTATTTAAGGCAAGGTTTCCATCAGCGTGATCCCAATGCCAATGAGTGTTAATAGTATAAACTATATCTTTTTTGCTAAGTCTTTTTATAGCTTCTTTGATTTTAGGAAATATTAAAGGAAGTTGGTCATCAACTATTAAGACACCATCTCTGCCAATTGATACAGCGATATTTCCACCAACACCATATAGAAGGTACAGGCTATCATTAATTTTAACAGTATCTATTTTTACTTGCTCAATATCACCCCATGCCGATCGAGCGTATTCTTCAGTAGTTATTGTTTTTGCTTGAACATTAGAAGCTAAAAGCAAAAAAGATATAATCACTAGATAAGGAAATTTATTAATCATTTTTTTACTCTTATAGTTTTTATATTATGGCAGTCCCTAGGGGAATCGAACCCCTCTTTCCAGGTTGAAAACCTGGCGTCCTAACCGATAGACGAAGGGACCGCGCTATATCTTTATATCGAAAAATTATTAACGAATCTAGGCTATAAATGCATCAAATATTTGTAATTGTATACCCTTAAAGTCTTGCCAATCATTTTTTCTAATTACACCAATAAAATGAATTAAACTACCAGAATGATTAGTTATCAAATCACCTAAAGGGGTTCCTACAGCATTAAACGCGATACCATCTAAATTTTTATAGTTATTACCAGAAATTTTAAGTTTTAAATGCCCTTTGCCCACAATTCTACAAAACTCAATTTCAGCATTAGGTACAATGAATTTAGGTTCTGGATTGCCTTGTCCGTATGGTGACGCTTTATTTATAAATTCATAAAAATTCCTATCAATTTCTACTCCATCAAGTATGTCATCATATTTTTGAGTCTTTTTTGTAAGAATATCACTATCTAATTCTAAAATTTTAAGATCACAAAATTTATTAAATTCATCTATCTTATTTTTGTGTAAACTAAATCCACCTGCCATTGCATGTCCTCCGCCAGACAAAAGAATTCCTTGATTAACGCCCTCTAATATTATTTTTCCAATATCAATTCCTGGTAATGATCTAGCTGATGCAGTGCATAAATCATTATTAGCAGATATCACAAATGATGGTCGATGGAATTTATCTTTTAAACGGCTTGCAACTATACCCAAAACACCTAAATGCCAATTATCATTAGAAACAAATATTGAGTTTGGGTAATCATTAAGGCCATTATCTTTCATAAAATTTTCTACTTTTTCTAAAGATTGATCTAAAACTTTCCTTTCAATATTTTGTCTTTCCTTATTAAGTTCATTTAATTTATCAGCTATAGCATTCGTTTCATCGTTATTATCTGAAGTTAAAAGTCTGAAACCTAACTCAGGTGACCCTGTTCTACCAGCAGCATTAATTCTTGGTCCTAAAATATAACCAAGTTCATAAACATCAATATCTTTAATCCCAGCAACAGAACATAAACTTTTGATTCCTAATTTATCTGTATTATTTATTATTTTTAAGCCCTCTTTAACAAAAGCACGGTTTAATGATTTTAGTTGAACAACATCACAAATCGTACCTAACGCTACTACATCAAGATATTTTTTTAAATTTGGTTCATCAATATTATTAAATTCTTCTGCTTCTCTTAATGCTCTCCTAAGCGCAACAATAAATAGAAATGTTAAACCTACGGCCGCCAAATGATTTAAATTAGATTTATCATCTTTTCTTGTAGGATTAATGTGGGCAAAACATTCAGGAAGAACATTATCAACTTTATGGTGATCAATAATAATAACTTTAATACCATTTTTGCTGGCATATTCTAGTGGTTTAATTGATGCAGACCCGCAATCAACTGTAATTACAGTATCAATTCCTTTTTCTATAAATTGATCAAATGCAAAAATATTTGGGCCATAGCCATCTTTAAGTCTATCTGGAATATAAACATCAGAATTAATGTTATAATGATCAAAGAAATTTGTGAGCAAAGAAGAAGATGTCGTTCCATCAACATCATAATCACCAATAATTCCAATTTTTTTATTATCAATCATTGCTAATGTAATTTCTTTTATAGCAATATCCATATCAACTAATTCGTTAGGATCAATTATTAGGTTATTTACTTTAGGGTCTAAGAAATCATCAAAATCTTCTTTTTTGATATTTCTTCCATATAAAATAGTTTCTAAAATATTATTAAGTTTTGAATCAGATATTTTTTCGTTATCTATATTGTCATCAATTAAACGTTTCTTCCAAAAAGCACCATTAATTGATGATCTTTTTTCAATAGTCAGAAGATTTTCATTCATTATTAGTCTTGTGACTTAAATTTATCTATATTTTGATGATGAGCAGTAATCCAGCGAATAGTTTTAGAAGATGAACGCATTACAATTGTATGAGTCCATATCCCACTATTAATTTCAATCCCTGATAGCATTGAGCCACTAGTAACACCAGTTGCTGCAAATAATGCATCTCCTGTTACCATATCATCAAGATCATAAATTTTATCTAAATCTGTTATTCCTAATCTTGCTGCTCTATCTTTTTTTTCCTGATCTTCTAATACTAATTTAGTCTGCATTTGCCCGCCAATACAACGAAGAGCAGCAGCAGCTAAAACTCCTTCAGGGGCTCCTCCTATCCCAATATACATGTCAATGCCAGTAGATTTTTCAGTTGTATGGATTACTCCAGCAATATCCCCATCTTGTATTAACCTTACTTTTGCACCTACTGATCTTAAAGATTCAATTAAATTATCATGTCTTGGTCTATCAAGAACACAAACAGTTATTTGTTCAATAGGTTTATTAAGTGCCTTACTAAGCTCTGTAACATTTTTTTCAGGATCCTCTTCAAGTGAAATGAGATTATCTGGACATCCAGGACCAATGGCAATTTTTTGCATATAAACATCAGGAGCATTAAGTAATGAGCCTTTTTCAGCCATTGCTATTGTTGTTAAAGCATCAGCCTGACCTTTTGCCGTAAGGGTTGTGCCTTCCAAAGGGTCGAGCGCTATATCAACTTTAGGACCTTTTCCACTTCCAACTTTTTCACCTATAAAAAGCATAGGCGCTTCATCTCTCTCGCCCTCACCTATTACAACTTCACCATCAATATCAAGTTGATTTAATTCCTTACGCATTGCATCAACAGCTGCTTGGTCAGCATCCTTTTCATTACCTCTTCCAACAAGATATGATGCAGCTACAGCAGCGCGTTCTGTAACTCTAACAAGCTCAAGAGTGAGCACTCTATCTAATATTTCATCTGACATTTTTTAACCCTTAACTAAAATTGGCATATGTAGTGGTTCAGAAGATACAATATCTGAGCTACTTAATATATCAATTAATGAATCAATTTCATCTTTTTTTACAGGATATGTAATCATGATAACTGGCTTAAAGTTATTTTCATTATCATTATTTTCATCTTTTTGAATTATCTTATCTAAAGAAATATTACTATCGCTTAAAAGTTTAGTTAAACTAGACATAGAGCCTTTTTGATCCTTCAAAAAAACTCTTAAATAATATGGTCTTTCCTCTGATGGAATTTTATTTATATTATTTGATAATTCAGAATGCGATTTACTAAATAAATGTAACTTTGAGCCAATCGCACAATCAATTAAATCAGCAATCACTGATGATGAGGTTGGGCCTTCCCCTGCACCTTGTCCCTCCAAAACAACATCTCCACTTTCTTGGCCAATTATCTTTATTATATTATTTGCCTCATCCACTCTTCCTAATGAACTATACTTATCTACTAACATTGGTGCTACTTCCTTATAAACGCCATTATCAGTAATATGCGATAAAGCAATTAATCTTATATTATAACCAAATTCAGATGAATGATGATGGTCTACAAGCTCTATATTTTCAATTCCTTTAACATGAATGCTTTTAAAGGATGGTATTTCAGAAAAAATTATAGAATTTAATATTGATAATTTATGTGCAGAATCTTCGCCATTGATATCAAGGGTCGGGTCAGACTCGGCGTAACCTTTATCTTGAGCATCTTTAAGAGCATCATTAAAACTCATCTTTAATTTACTCATATTTGATAAAATATAATTAGAAGTACCATTTAAAATTGCATAAATCTCTCTAATTTCATTTAAAATAAGACTTTCTTTAAGAGTTTTAATTATTGGAATACCTCCTGCTACAGAAGCCTCAAAACCAAAAAAATTTTTATGTTTTTCAGTAAGAATTGATAACTCCTCGCCATGCTTAGAGATCAATGCTTTGTTTGCAGTTATAAAGTTTTTATTATTTTTTAGAGAATTGATTGCTAAATCATAGGCCAAACCATCTTCACCACCAATTAACTCTATTACTGTATCAACATTTTTCTCATTAATTATATCTAGAGGGTTATCGAACCATTTATAATTTGAAACATTAAAAGATCTTTCTTTATTCTTCGAATTTGCTGATATGCCTAAAATGTTAAACTTAACATCATAATTATCTTTAAAATGGCCTACATTTTTTTCAATGCTTTTGATTACTCCTGAGCCTACTGTTCCTAGACCAATGATTCCAATATTCAACTCTTTCGTCATTTCATTATTTTTCTTAAATTTCTGGCAGCTTGTCTTACTCTTTGCTCATTCTCTACCATTGATAATCTAACGAAACCCTCACCGTATTCTCCAAAACCTAGCCCAGGTGATACGGCAATATCAGCTTTTTCCAAGAGTAATTTTGAAAATTCCAACGAGGTCATTTCCTTAAATTTTTCTGGGATTGGCGACCAAGCAAACATAGTGGCTTTTGGTGCAGGTATATTCCATCCTGCATTAGAGAATGATTCAATTAATATATCTCTTCTCTCTTTATATACCATTCTTATATCATCAATAAATTTTTCATGACTATTTAAAGCTGTTACAGAAGCAACCTGAATAGGTGTAAAAGCTCCATAGTCAAGATAAGATTTTATTCTTGTAAGGGCTGAAATTAAATACTCATTCCCTACAGCAAATCCCATTCTCCATCCTGGCATAGAAAATGTTTTAGACATTGAAGTAAATTCAACAGCCACATCTTTTGCTCCATCTATCTCTAAAATGGATGTTGGTTTGTCTTCTTCATCAAAATAAATTTCTGAATAAGCTAGGTCAGATAGAAGCATAATATCTTTGTTTATAGCGTATGAAACAATTTCTTTATAAAAATCTCTACTACAGATTCGAGCTGTTGGATTAGATGGGAAATTTATAACAATGGCTTTAACAGGTGTTTTTGATGATTCAACCTTCTCAGCTATTTCAGTCATCAAATCAATTTCTTCATTAATACGATAATGAATTAGATTAGCGCCTGATATAATAAAACCAAAAGCATGAATGGGATATGCTGGATTAGGAACTAGAAATGTATCGCTTGGAACACTTAATACTTGGGCCATATTTGCTAGGCCCTCTTTAGATCCAAGAGTAGCGACTACTTCTGTCTCATAATTCAACTTAACATTAAACCTTCTTTCATAATAATTTGCTTGCGCTTTCCTTAATCCAGATATTCCCTTTGATGAAGAATAACGATGAGATTTTGGATCTTGAACAGCCTCTATTAATTTATCAACTATATGTTTGGGAGTTGGTGAGTCAGGGTTTCCCATGCCAAAATCAATAATATCCTTCCCCTTAGAACGCGCATCATCCTTGATACGATTGACCTCAGCAAAAACATAAGGGGGAAGCCTATCTAATTTTTCAAGTTTTTTCATAGCAATTAATTCATAACTTTTTTATTATCACTTATATAGCAAAAATTATTCTCATCATTTGGCCATTTTGCATTTTTATCAAGGTCATAATACTCTTGATCGCTTAATAACTGCATAACTGTTTCACTATATAAATATTTATTTTTTATTGACTCTCTAGTTCCGCAAGACATCAAAAAAATACAAAAAAATATTAAAAAAAAGAATTTCATTTTCTTACTTATGGATACATTCCAAAATTAGTTAAGCCTTCACTTTCATCGAAATTAAACATGATATTCATATTTTGAATAGCTTGGCCAGCTGAACCTTTTATTAAATTATCTATTGAAGTCGAAATTATAATTCTTCCGTCAATTCTGTCATCAAAAATAGAAATCAAACAATTATTTGAACCTCTTACTTTTGAAGTGTCAGATGGAATGCCTTGATTTGAAATATGAACATAAGCATCTTCTTTATAATATGAATTTAAACAAGATATCGCTTCTTTTGCTTTAGACCCATTAATTGTCTTCAAGTAAATAGTTACTAATTCTCCTCTATTGATCGGAATTAAGTGTGGTGTAAAATTTATTTTTATTTCCTTACCACTTATAGTTTCAATAATTTGTTCAATTTCAGGTGTATGTCTATGTTTCGCAATATTATATGGTTTCATGCTTTCTGAAATCTCTGAAAACATTAGTTCTTCTTTATTTCCCCTACCTGCGCCAGAAACACCAGACTTTGCGTCAATAATAATGTCATCTAAAGAAATAATTTTCTCTTTAATAAGTGGTAAAATTGATAACAGAACTGCAGTTGGATAACAGCCTGGGCAAGCAATAATTCTAGAATCCTTAATAGAGTCTCTATAAATTTCTGACAGCCCATATACGGCTTCACTGAGTAATTCAGGTGAATTATGTGAAGTTTCGTAATATTGATTATATATATTAACATTAGAAAATCTAAAATCAGCAGACATGTCTATTACTTTACATTTGCCTGGTATATTATTGATAATATGATGTAAATTATCATGTGGTAAACCTGATATAACCAAATCAATTTGATCGAAATCTATTTCATCAACACTTACAAAATCTGGTAACTCAGCATTAAATAATGACGCATGAACATTAGAAGGGTTCATACCTAATTTAGAGTTAGCGCTTAGAGCAGAAATATTAACATAATTATGATTTAATAATATTTTAATTAAATCACCACCTGTATAACCTGATGCACCTAGAACAGCTATATTTATCTTATTTTGATTCATTTCTATACCTTATAACTTTTTACTACATAAAAAAAGAGCGCTTAAAAAAGCGCTCATATTTTTTTATAAATAAAATTATTAACGCTTTGAGAATTGGAAACTACGTCTCGCCTTACGTCTTCCGTATTTCTTTCTTTCTACAACTCTTGAATCACG
>JBJLFK010000035.1:0-30375 GCA_045565415.1 Alphaproteobacteria bacterium
TGAGTATTAATTATTCCTTCATTCAACAGAGAATTGACTAATTCTTTTGTTGTCTTATGTCTGTATTTATAATCTTTATTCAAAGGATGAATTTTCCGATCTATCTCTTCCGCATCTTCTATTGAAGTAAGTGTAATTCCGCCTGATTGAGATATTGCTCGATGAAACAAACCTTTAGCTAGAGGTGAAACATATAAGGCTATAACATTTTGACCGCCTGCACTTTCGCCAAAAATGGTGATATTATCTCTATCACCACCAAAATTTTCTATACTACCTCTTAACCATTCAAGTGCTTTAATTTGGTCTAATAATCCAAAATTTGCTGAAGCATCAATACCATCTGATTTATTTCTTAATTCTGGATGAGAGAACCACCCAAATAAACCTAATCTATAAGAAATTGTTACTAATATTATGTTTTGTGATGCCACAAATTTTTCTGGGTTATATTCAGAGGTCATTCCACTGGTGTTACCTCCCCCATGAATCCATACCATGACTGGAAGTTTATTTTTTTCTCTAGGAACAGAATTTACATTATATGCAGGGGCATAAATATTTAGATACAAACAATCTTCATTACCAACTATATCTCCGGGTTTAGCTAGACCATCTCCAGTGAGAGATGATTGTATTTGTATGCATGGGTTGCTAAATTTTGTGGCTTCGTAAACTTTTTCCCAAGAGCTTACATTTCTTGGAGCTTTCCATCTTAATTTATCTACAGGAGCTTCTGCATAAGGTACACCAAACCATATATGAATGCCCTCTTCACCTTCAATTCCTATTACAGGACCTGAGTTAGTTAATCGTAATGAGTCAGGTGATGTTTTGATAATATCACTAGACAGTCTTATGGTATCAATCGTTTCACAACCTGTGAGAAAAAAGATCGAGAGAAATATGGTGATAAAAATATTTTTTTTCATTTTATTTTCCAATATATTAACAAATAATATAGATTAAATATAAATAAAGGTTTTTTTAGCTTAAAAGGGGAAGAGCTATGGATAAAAAAGTCGAAAAACAAAGAGCTTCATACAGAACAATGGCTGAGTCTACCAAGGAAGATTGGGAAATAATTGGTAACTACGCTATGGGCTTTAATGCTGATTTACCAAATAGAATTCTTGATCATTTAAAGATGTTGCAAGGTGATCATGGTGGATTTGCCGTTGATAGACTAGAGCATAGCTTACAAACTGCAACTCGAGCTTATAAAGATAATAGAGATGAAGAGTATGTAGTATGTGCCTTACTTCATGATATGGGAGATATTCTTGGCTCATATAATCACGCTGAAATAGGTGCCGCTATTCTAAAACCATTTGTTTCAGAACAAAATCATTGGATGCTTAATCATCATGGTATTTTTCAAGGGTATTATTTCTTTGAACATCTTGGTTTAGATAAAGATATGCGTGAACAATTCCGAGGTCATGAACACTTTGAATATACCGCTCAATTTTGTCACCTATATGATCAATGTGCATTTGATAAAGATTATGAGTCTATGCCATTAGAAGCATTTGAACCAATGGTTCAAAAAGTTTTAGCAAAACCAAAAGCTTCTATATATAAAGGCAGAAACTATTAAAACTTAAAACAATCAATGCAAAAAATAATCTCATCAAGACTTGCTTGGACTGCGGCAATTTTACTGACTGCAATAAATACTTATTCTTTCGCAGACAGACAGCTTCCGTCCATTATGATACCTGAATTAAAAGCTGAGTTACTTTTAACGGATTCAGAGATAGGTTTTCTCTTTGGTACTGTTTTTGCTATATTTTTTGGAATAGCTACAGTTATTTTTGGAAGATTAGCTGATACTTCCTATAGAAAAAATGTCCTGATCATTGCAATTATTATGTGGAGCGTACTTACAGGACTTTGTGGAATTGCTCAACAATTTTGGGATTTAATAATTTTTAGAATTGGAGTTGGCGTTGGAGAAGCGGCACTAGGGCCAATCGCATTAGTTGTATTTGCTGCATATTTTACAAGAGAAAAATTACCATTAGCACTTGGAATATGGGGAACTGGTCCATTTTTAGGTTCTGCTCTTGCTGGTTGGGGTGGCGCTGCAGTAATCACAAATATGGATATTATAAAACCTTACATAGGCTTTTTATCTAACTTCTCTGATTGGAGGATTACTTTCTTTTTATTTGCAATTCCTGGTTTACTATTCGCATTATTTTTGAAATTTTTACCCTTCCCCGAAACTAATATTGAAAAATCAGAATCAGCTGCATTTATGCCCTTTTTTAAAAAGGCTTGGAAATTTTTTCTTCTAATGTTTATTGGAGTAACAATCACAGGATTAGTTGGTTATTCAGTTTTAGCTTGGGGAATAGAAATGCTAGTAAGGGTGCATGATATTCCAAAAACAATAGCCGGACAAAATTTTGGTATTTTTAATATATTTCTTGGTATTGGAGGAAGCGTTGGAGCAGGAATCATAGCTAGTAATATGATTGCAAAAGGCACCATTAATGCACATCTTAAAATAGCTGGTATTTTTGTAATATTATTATGGCTTTCACTTTTACTATTCACCCTATCAGATGATTCATTTTATTCTCAAATTGGTTTAGCAGGTATGATTTTATTTATGTCATGTGGACCTGGCTTATATGGTGCTGCATTTCAAAGTGCCTCGCCTGTTAACCTCAGAGGAAGGACTGCATCAATCTATTATATAAGTGCAAATGTTATAGGGTTTGCTCTAGGGCCATTTGCTTTAGGTTTCTTTAATGACTTCATATTTAATGCAGAAAATGGATATGATCAAACAGGCATAAGATATTCTTTGCTTTCGATAGGAATAATTTTATATCCAATTGCTGCTTTGTGTTTTTATAAGGCTTCAAAATTATTCTTACCTCTCCAAGCAGAAGCTGAGTAATCATAAAAATTAAGATATTGACCTTGTCTAAATGATCTAACAATATGGTTTTTTTTTAAGGACAAATTATGAAATACGAAACTCTAAAATTTGATATAGATCAAGGTTTAGGAATTATTACTTTAAATAGACCCGAAGCAGCAAATGCTATTAATATTCCTATGGCTAAAGACCTTTTAAATATTGCGATTGAATGTGAGGGAGGCGCTCCTGTAAGGTCACTTTTACTCAAAAGTGAAGGTAAATTATTTTGCGCTGGTGGAGATCTAAAATTTATTTCTGAACTGGATAATATAAGATCTGGTCTTGCAGAAATGTTAGGTTATCTACATGCAGCTCTTGGAAAAATAGATCATCTTGATACACCCTTAGTAGGTGCAATAAGTGGCACAGCAGCTGGTGCTGGGTTGTCTCTTGTCTCAGCTTGTGATCTAGCAATTGCTGGAGAAAGTGTGAATTTTACAATGGCTTATACAGCCGCAGGTCTTACACCAGATGCAAGCTCGACATTTCATTTACCTAGATCAATTGGAAAAAAAAGAACTATGGAACTAATGCTTACAAATAGAGTTTTATCTTCAAAGGAGGCTCTAGATTGGGGATTAATTAATTCAGTAGTACCTGATGATGATGTAAATAATGAAGCTGAAAAATTAGCAAGAAAATTAGCTAATGGTCCTACAAAAGCATATGCCGGAGTTAAAAATATGCTTAGACAAACGTTTTCTAATGGATTGGAGACGCAAATGGAAGAAGAGTCACAAATATTTGCTCAACAACTTAAAGGAAGTGATGGGATAGAAGGCATAAAAGCATTTACCGAAAAAAGAAAACCTGATTTTAAAGGAGAGTAAATATCATGATAGATATTTCTGAAAAAGAATTAGAAAAAAAATTCGTAGAAGTCCTTGGTAAAAAAATGGCTTATCATGAAAGAGGTGAAGGTAATCCAATAGTTTTTCAACATGGTAACCCGACCTCTTCATATCTATGGAGAAACATTATTCCACATCTCGAGAATCAAGGAAGATGCATAGCTATTGATCTTATCGGAATGGGTGATAGTGAAAAATTAGAGGATCAAGGTGAAAATACATATTCTTATCACATACAAAAAAAATATTTTGATGCCTGCTTAAAAGAATTAAATATAGATAATAATGTTATTTTTGTAATACATGATTGGGGATCATCACTAGGTTTTAATTGGTCATTTGAGAATCAAAATAGTGTGAAAGGAATTTGCTATATGGAGGCTATAGTTCAAAATCTTGTTTGGGATTCCTGGCCTGATGATGCGACATCAATTTTTCAAGGATTTAGATCGGAAGCTGGAGAAGATCTAATTCTTAAAAAAAATCTCTTTATAGAAGGTGTCTTGCCAAGTGCAATTATTAGAGACTTAAGTGAAAAAGAAATGACAGTCTATAGAAAGCCCTTCCTAAACGAATTAGAAAGAAGACCCACACTTGATTGGCCAAGACAAATACCTATTAACGGTGAGCCTGAGGAGGTTTGCGAAATTGTTGAAAAATACTCTGGCTGGATGTCAGAAAATGAAATACCAAAATTATTTATAAATGCTGAACCTGGGTCAATTCTTGTTGGGAAACAAAGAAAGTTTTGTAGGGCATGGAAAAACCAAAAGGAAGTTACAGTTAGCGGAACTCACTTTATTCAAGAAGATTCACCACATGAAATTGGGCAAGCGATCGCAGAATGGGTCAAAGTAATTTAATTTATAAGTGAAAAAGTAAAATGTTCGAAAGAAAAAAACTCGATTGGGGGGAAGGCGAAACCTCATTCATTGAAATCTTTGATAATGCAGATAAGCCAGGCTTTCAATTCGCCCATGCCACCGGTTTTAATGCTTTAACATATAAAGAATTATTGGAGCCTTTGTCTGATAATTTTAATGTGAGAGCTGTTGATGCTAGAGGTCATGGATTTACTAAATTAAAGGCAGACCCGCAAGATATGTATGACTGGAAAATTTATTGCGATGACTTAATAAAGTCAGTTGAACTATTTGTTAAAAAAACTCAAAAACCTATAATTTTAAGTGGTCACTCAATGGGTGCGGCTTCAGCAATTCAAGTCGCAGCTATTCGTCCTGACCTAGTAAGTGGATTAGTCCTAGTAGACCCAGTTTTAATGACTAGTAAAATTAAAGTAATTTTTAAAATAGGCAGGAAGTACCCTATTTTCAAAAATTTTCCTGTCATTAAACAAGGCATGATGATGTCTGAAGCAACAAAAAAACGAAGAAGAGATTGGGCAAATAAAGAGGAGATTTTTAACTCTTATAAAAATAAACTCATCTTTAAAACTTGGACCGAAACAACGATAAGAAATTATATTGAAGGCGGAACAGAACTTGTTGGCGATGAAACTCGCCTAACTTGCGATCCCTTATGGGAAGCTGCAACATTTTCATCATGGAAACATGATGCTATGGGTTTAATAGATAAACTTAATTGCCCAATAACTCTTCTTCAAGCAGAATTTAATAGTACTGCAAGAGGTAATGGTCCAATAAAATTGATGCAGCAGGATAAACTTGGAATCCATAAAACAATAAAAGGTTCAACACATTTTTTACCAATGGAATTTCCTAATATCATAAAAGAAGAAATTAATAACCTTCAGAAACGTATAAATAACGAAAAAAAATAAACAATTTTCCTTCTACTCATTCATAGGTTATTATCCAAATTGGAGGGTATAAATGGAGAATGATGAAATTGCGCCTGCACAGGAGCCTATATATGAAATAGAGGAGACTCCTTTTGTTCCAATTAGAAATAAAGAGATAGACTATATTGGTGCTTTAGAAGGGTTTGTGCTGGTTATTTTAATATGCATGATTTTACTTGGTATTGTTAAAAGGATGAATAATTAAAAAATAGAGCTCTATTCTTAATTTATTTTTTAAGAATGCATTTACCATTATTTAATACCATTACATTTCTATCCCTAACCCAACACCTGAATGAAACAACATTATCATCTTTCCAAATTTCTGTGCTGATTTTTTCTCCTGGATAAACTGGAGAAGAAAATCTTACATCAAACTCTTCGATCAAAGTACTATCATAATTACATACATTAGATATTATCGTTCTACATGCAGTACCATATGTACAAAGACCATGTAAAATTGGAGCATCAAATCCGGCAGCTTTTGCAATTTCAGGATCTGAATGCAAAGGATTTCTATCACCAGACAATCTATAAATTAAGGCTTGGTTTGGCTCAGTTTCTGCAAAAAATTCATCGTCTGATTTCCTATCAGGAATTTGATGTGGCTCAGGTGCACCATCACTCGGCCCACCAAACCCACCATCACCTCTAGCAAAAGTGGTTGAGCTCAATGTGCATAATAACTTTTCACTCTCTTTTAGCTTAATATCAGTTTCAGTAATAATTAAAGCCCCTTTTTCTTTCCCTTTATCAAAAACACCTTTTACAGATGAGTCTACAAGGATATCAGCGGCATACGGCAATGGTTCATACATTTTTAATCTTTGCTCTCCATGCAAAACAAGTAAATAATTTATTCCGCTTTCGCGCATATTACCTGCACCCCAAGAAATTACTGTGGCCATTGAAGGAGCAGTCTTAAGATCCCTTTCATAAACAAATTTTAATTCTTCATTGTTTAATGGATCTTTACCAAAACCTACACCTAACCCATAGAGCATAGTTTCCCTATCAGTGTAAGAAAACGCCTGATTCTTAGTCTCAAGAGACATTATTTTGTCATAATCAATAGCCATTTATATTCCCTCTATTTATTAATAATATTTGTAATGTATTAATTTTTATTAATATATTACTATGACAAAAATTTTTATATGGAGTCAATTATGTCAGACACAATTTTAGATAAAAAATTTGAATGTTTTGATTTAGAAGTTGAAAATAAGATTGCTAAATTAACTCTTAATAGACCAGAAAAACTTAACAGTATGATTAGATCTTTTTGGGATGAATTACCTGAAATTATCACTGCTATTGATCAAGAAGCACTTGCAAGGGTTATTGTTATTTCTTCGACTGGAAAACATTTTTCAGCAGGTATGGATCTTTCTGTTTTCTCGCAAAATGATGTAACTAGCTCTGATAATAAAAATAAAAAAGAAGAAGGTCGTTTTAGAGGAAGCTTTTATAAGAACTTACTAAAACTTCAAGAAACATTCAGCTGTATAGATAATTCAAGAATTCCTGTTTTAATGGCATTGCAAGGTGGTTGCATTGGTGGTGCAGTTGATTTTGCTTCTGCATCAGATATGAGATACTGTACTGAAGATGCATTTTTCTGTATTCAAGAAATAAACATTGGAATGACTGCTGATGTAGGAACTTTTCCAAGACTTCCATACTTAATTCCAATGGGTCTAGTAAAAGAACTTGCTTATACAGGACGACGTTTGCTTGCTAACGAAGCAAAAGAGTCAGGACTTGTAAACAAAGTTTTTAAAAATCAGGAAGAAATGATGAATTATGTTATGGATATAGCCACTCAAATTGCTGAAAAAACTCCGCTAGCAGTTTGGGGGTCAAAAGATATGATCAATTTTACTAGAGGAAGAACAGTAAGAGAAGGACTTGATCGTATAGCTTTATGGCAATCCGGTATGTATCATCCTAAAGTTGATATGAAAGAAGCATTTGATGCTCAAATGGAGAATCGTGATGCAGAGTTTGAGGATCTTTATCCACTAAAAAAAGATTTTGGACTTTAGAATTTTTCTTTATAGGTAAAAAGCCAAGAAAAGTTCAAAGGTGTATCTGTATTGAATGAATTTTTTGATATTTCAACATATGAACCTAACGCACCAGATTTTAAATCTTTAAACCATATGAACTCTAAACTTATATTTCTTTTTAGAGGTTCTAAGAAAATATTTTTTCTTTCATATCTAATATTTTTTTCTTTATCGCGACCAATAGGTAGGTTTAATTCAAGCTTTCCTCTTTCTGCATATGGTTTTTGCCTTATCAAGATAGCAAAAGTATCATCCTCAAATAGAAATTTATCTTTCTTTATCCCAATATCAAAACTACTCTCATAAACACTTGATATATTGCTTATATATAGATCAGATTTAACCGGTAAGATCCTAGAAAAATTAAAACTAGCTATTAATTCATAGTTCCTTTTAAATTTATATGTATGAAAACTTGAAAAAAATAATGATTTAGCATTACTAATGTCGCCAAAAGCACCTGCGAAAGAGTTAGAGAGGTATTTTTCCTTATTTATTAGAAATCCAAATGAATTTTTACTTTGATAGTTCTTTAGATTGCCTTGTTCAAATGAAATATAAGAACCAAAAGATCTATTTTTCTTCGGAATTATAAAAGAAGGGAGATTTAACCAGTTTTCTTGTCTTTCTAAACCAGAAAAAAATGTCATACTAACATATTTAGATATAAAATCAGAAGATAAAGAAAAACTAAACCCATCTTCGGCACTCATCAACCATGGAATATCAAAAACATTATTACTCATAAAGGACCTAGATAATTTAAATCTTTTTTTAGGGTCAAAAATATGGGCTGAAGGATTTAATCCGTAATAAAGAGAAAAATTAATTAAATTACTTTTCAATGCAAAACCAGCATCACTTAATCTTAATCCATTATAACCATTAGAATTAGTTAGTTTATTCCATGAAGAGAAAGCAAACATATTTTTTGCTGACGAATGGTAGCTATCTTTTTTTATGATTGTCAGCCTATCCATTTGGCTAGGATTTATGTTGGATTGAAAAAAATTAACTGCTGGAACAAAAAACGGTGCACCTAATGCGTCAAATAAAGCAATATTATTGTTTTTAAGTGAAACCTTTAGGCTATTACCAAATGACATACCAGTTTTAAGATATGAACCTTCTAGAGAAAATGAATTAGCTGATGATAGGTTATCAGAATACGCAGATAAAAACCCAACAGGTGAGATAGCAGCTCCAAGATCTAAAAGCCCTTGACCATAGATAGCCTCATCAGCATATTCATCTTCTTTATTTGCAGTTTTGTATAATCTATCAATTATTTCTTTTGCTGATAAATTATCTTTAAATGCTCCTGTTAGGACGGCTAGTGCGCCAGAGACATGAGGAGCAGCAAAAGATGTTCCTGAAGCTAAAAGATAAGCTTCAGTTGGGTGATTTTTAAGATATTCAACAACATCAGTATTTAGGCTATTTTTTTCTACATCAGATAATGAAACATATAAGTTATTTGGGATTGCAACATTAATTCTACTACCTGGCGCAGCAATACATGTTTCTTTTACAACACCACATCTATTTGACCAATCAGCTATTTTACCTTCCCTATCAACAGCAACAACAGCAACATTATTATCAGCTAATTCTGGAAAATAATAAGATAAACCAGCTAACCAACCTGGATCTGCTGCATCAACTTTTTCTCCATCAGTGCCTGTAATACCGTTATAGTTACCTGCAGACCAAACAAATATTGTTTCTTTATTTTCTTCTAGAGAATTAATAAATTTTGGAAAATTAGATTCAAATGTCTTTTTTGGATAATCTGTAATTTGCCCAGTAAATCCAAAGCTATTATTCACTATATCAGCTTTACTTGATAATTCATCATATAAATTTGCTTCAGATTGATCATAGTAAGACCAGTCATATTTTTGAATTGTTGTCGGAACATAATCTCCATCAGCTGGTGGGTCACCTAATTCAGTGGCAATAAATAAAATTTGTGACTTATAAGCTACTCCTTGCATATTGCTTGGTATATCTTTTGCGTCTCTTCTTGCGGCTATTATTGATGCTGTAGCTGTGCCATGAAACTTTTCCCATGGAGTTGGTTCTCTATTCCCAGAATAAGTTAAAATACTATCTGGATGTAATATTCCCTCTTTCAAAAACTCATGATGCCCCCAATCTAGCGCCTCATCAACTACTGCTACAATTATACCCTCGCCTGTTGCACCAATTACATATGCACTGGAAGCATTAATAAAATCTAAGCCCCATTGATTAAAATATTCTGGTGTTTCTATTTCTTTTAAATCCAATATAGGAAATAAGTTAGTTGCAGACTCATCCTCCAACACAGTTTCATTTGGAACTTCTGAAACAGGGATATTCGAACCTCCTCCTCCACATGATGCTAAAAGAAAAACAAACAGAAGATATAATTTTCTAGAAATAAGAAAATTTTTAAATTTAGTCATTTAAAGCCCATATACTAGTAACTTGAGAATTATTTTTTTTAATATCAGTAATAATAGTTTTTAGAAAAATTACCTTATTAGTTTTTTTGATTACCATGTTTTTAATATTATAATCCTCTAAGTTATTAGAGATATTTAAAGATCCAATATCTATATTCATAGAAATTATTTTTGCACTAGTTGGAATCTCGGAACTCTTAAAAATTTCTTTTTCTGATAGAAATTTAAATAATTTTGAAGACTCATCATTCATAAATTCTGCCTCTAATTCAACTTTAATATAATGATTTGTTTATAATATTAAAATTTATCGAAATTATGGCCATCCTTAATATATTCTTCCATCATTTCTATAGCTTGATCATCGTTTGCAATAAGATTAGCAAAGAGATCACCCTCTTCATCAACACTTTCTTGCGTAGATTTATTCCAACTATTTTTTATTACCTGCTTAATAGATTGAAGTGCAAAGGGAGGTTTATCAAGAAACTCGGACGCAATTTTTTTCGCTTCACCAATAACATTCTTTTGAACAACATGATGAACTAATCCTTCTTCTTTAGCTTCCTCAGGATAAAAAGTTCTACCTCGTAAAACCCATTCTAATGCCTTTCCTGGACCAACTAATCTCGCTAATCTAGTTGTACCTCCAGCTCCAGGCATTATTCCTACCAGGATTTCCATCTGCCCAATTGTATAGTCACCCTTTTCAGCTATACGAATATCACAAGCTAATGCTAATTCGCAACCACCTCCTCCGCAATAACCATTAATTGCAGCAATAGTTGGCTTTTTCATATTGTCGATGTTTTCCCAAAACATTCTCAATGGTGCTCTTGTATGTCTAGTTTCATATAGTCCTTTTTTTCTTCTTTCTTTTGTAACAGCAGACATCGCTAGAATTTCTTCGACTGAAAAATGTTTAATAAAAACCCCCGGCATACCGCCAGTAAAAATGACAGTCTTAATAGAATCATCATTATCTAGATCTTCTATCATTGGTATTGTCTCAGCAATCATTTCAGATGTTAAAAAACCTTTTGGTGGATTATTAAAAGTAATAATACCCATTCCATTATCTTTTTCACTTATAACTAAAGACATAAAAACCTCATCAAATTTTGTTAAATTAAGGTTAACTCTTTTTAATTTTTTATCAAAACTAAATTACTATTGTTGAATTGTATTTTTTTTAATTAACTATTGAAAAAAAAAAATTTCTGTTCACAATACAGTTTAAATTTACTTAATAAATATCCTTAGGAGATATCGATGACTAGAGAAGCAGTAATAGTATCTACAGCAAGAACAGGTTTAGCCAAATCAGGTAGAGGCGGCTTTAATATGACGCATGGTGCCGCAATAGCAGGTCATGCAGTTAAGCATTCTATTGAAAGAGCAAACTTAGATCCTGCAGAAATTGATGATGTTATTATGGGATGCGGAACTCCTGAAGGTGCAACAGGACAGAATGTTGGAAGATTGGCTGCTATTTGGGCAGGTTGTCCTGTAACCACGTCTGGAGTTACAGTTAATAGATTTTGCTCTTCAGGTTTACAAACAATTGCTATGGCTGCCGGTCGTGTTGTAGCCGAAGGGGCTGATGCTGTGGTGGGAGCAGGTGTAGAAACGATTTCTATGGTTTCAATGCAAGGCATTAATTTAAAAGATATAACAGAAGAAAAATTAATGGAATCTTATCCAGCATTATGGATGCCAATGATCGAAACCGCAGACATAGTGGCTAAAAGATATGATATTAGCAGAGAAAGCCAAGATGAATATTCCTTACAAAGTCAACAAAGAACAGCTGCTGCTCAAGATGCTGGTTATTACGAACATGAAATTGTTCCTATGGATACAAAAATGAAAGTTGTTGATAAAGAAACCGGTGAAGAATCAGTGGTGGATTATACAGTCGATAGAGATGAATGTAACCGACCTCAGACAACATTAGAAGGTTTAGCAGGTCTGCCTCCTGTTAGAGGTGAAGAACATTTCATTACAGCAGGTAATGCGTCGCAACTATCTGATGGGGCAGCATCAGTTGTTGTTATGGACTCAAAACTTGCCGAAAAGAAAGGCCTAGAACCTCTTGGAGCTTTTAGAGGGTTTGCTGTTGCCGGATGCGAGCCTGACGAAATGGGTATAGGTCCTGTATATGCTATTCCAAAATTATTGGAAAAGAATAACCTCACAGTTGATGATATTGACTTGTGGGAACTAAATGAAGCTTTTGCAAGCCAAACATTATATTGTCGCGACAAGCTTGGAATTGATAATGACAAGCTTAATGTTAATGGAGGCTCAATTTCTATTGGTCATCCTTTTGGTATGACTGGAGCTAGACTTGTTGGTCATATTCTTCTTGAAGGAAAGAGAAGAAAAGCAAAAAATGTTGTTGTAACTATGTGTATTGGTGGCGGAATGGGCGCTGCTGGGTTATTTGAAGTTTACTAGTTTACGGCTCATCTGAAACTTTAATTATAAGTTTGCCTGTATTTTCACCTGTGAACAATTTATTGACTGCACTTGGAGCATTTTCAATGCCTTCTACAATATCTACTCTATATTGAATTTTTCCTTCAGCCATCCATTTTGACAAAGCGTCTAAACTTTCAGAATATCTATCAAGATAATCAGAAACTAAAAAACCCTTTACTGTTAATCTTTTCATTAATATATTTCTGAACATTTTTGGTCCGGGAGTGTCCCAATCATTATACATTGAGATAAGTCCACAAACAGGAATTCGACCATAATTATTCATAAGCGTAAGAGCAGCATCCAAGGTCTCTCCTCCAACATTCTCAAAATATATATCTATACCTTCAGGACACTTTTCTTTTAATGACTCTAAAATTTGTTCTTTCTTATAATTGATAACATCATCAACTTTAAGATCATTTTTTAACCAGTCACATTTATCATCGCTACCTGCAATGGCTATAACTCGGCATCCTTTAATTTTAGCTATTTGACATACAATAGAGCCTACGGCTCCTGCAGCAGCTGAAACAACAACTGTTTCACCCTTTTTTGGCTTACCTATATCAAGGAAGCCAAAATATGCAGTTGGTCCTGTAAAACCTAAAACAGAAATAAGCGCTTTCAGGGGTATAGATTCCACCATAGGAATAGCAGCAGCTTCTTCACCAGGAATTATAAAGAACTCCTGCCAGCCACCATGCATACCGCCTTGAACAATATCACCTGCTTTAATATGAGGAACTTTTGACTCTTCAACTATAGCAAGTGATCCTCCTGCCCTCATAATATCGCCTATCTCAACAGGCTCCATATACTGATCAATGTCAGACATCCAAATTCTATTAGTAGGATCTAATGAAAAATAGATAGTTTTAGCTAATATTTGACCCTCTGAAATCTCAGGTATTTCCTCAGTAACTAACTCAAGATCATTTTCATTAATTATTCCATCAGGTCTTCTTCTTAAACGCCATGATCTAGTTGTTCTATTTGAATTCATTTCTCTAACTCCTGTACTCCAATGCTTATCTTAATGCGTGATTTAATAAAAAAAAGAAAAAAAAATTACACTTTTTCATTTTCTTTATTGACCTCGTGAACGAACACGCTACTATATTTTGTGTTACTCAATGTGTATCACCCTACTTATAGGGGTATTAACCAAAAAATTAATACATCTGCTACACTTGTATATATACAGAGATGATCTGCCCTAGGAGAAAACCCGATTCACCTTAAGAGGATCCGACTCTGAAAAAAAAGGATAAAAATATATGTTGATGGAAAACCTAGAAAAAACCAAGAAATCAAAAAGAAAGACTCCCCCATTAACAATTTCTGGATATACTGACAGTGAAATGGAACAGCTATATTCACAAGCAAAATCTAAAGTTGGGGAGAAACCGCCAACAGAAAATCTAAATGAACCTAAGATGGATTTTAAGGTAGCAGACAGAGCGGTCCAACATAGCGGAACAGGAAAAACTGTAAAAATAGATCCATCTAGAGACTCTCTACTAACTGATTTTGGAAGAGAAACACTAGTGGATAGATACCTAATGAAAGGTGAGAGTTTTCAAGAACTGTTCGCAAGAGTGGCATCATATTACGGTGATGACGATGAGCATTCTCAAAGATTATATGACTATATTTCACAATTATGGTTTATGCCTGCAACACCAATTCTTTCTAATGGAGGCAATAAAAGAGGTTTGCCTATTTCGTGCTTTCTCAATGAAGCAAATGATAGCCTTGATGGAATAGTAGATTTATGGACTGAAAATGTTTGGCTTGCTTCAAGAGGAGGAGGTATAGGTTCATATTGGGGCAACCTTCGTTCAATTGGAGAATCCGTAGGTGGTGTTGGTAAAACGAGTGGTATTGTTCCATTTATAAAAGTTATGGATTCTCTTACTTTGGCAATTAGCCAAGGTTCACTAAGAAGAGGATCTGCCGCAGTATATCTTCCTGTTGATCATCCCGAGATTGAAGAATTCATTGAAATTAGACGACCAACAGGCGGTGACCCTAATAGAAAAGCATTGAACCTTCATCATGGCGTTTTAATAAGTGATTCTTTTATGCGTGCAGTTGAAGAGGATGGTGAATGGGATCTTAGAAGTCCGAAAGATCAAACTGTTCAAAAATCAATTTCTGCAAGATCACTATGGATAAGACTCCTAACGGCAAGAGTTGAAACAGGTGAGCCTTATTTAGTTTTTAAAGATAGGGTAAATAATTTAAGGCCAGAGCAACAAAAACTAGCGGGCTTGGAAATTAAAACATCAAATCTTTGTAGTGAAATAACATTACCAACAGGAATTGATCATCATGGCAAAGAAAGAACAGCTGTTTGCTGTCTGTCATCAGTTAATATAGAAAAATATTATGAGTGGGAAAATGATAAAAACTTTATTCCTGATATCATGAGATTTTTAGATAATGTAATACAAGACTTTATAGACAATGCTCCAGAAACAATGAAAACAGCAGCATACTCAGCAATGAGAGAGAGATCTGTAGGTCTTGGTGTTATGGGGCTTCATTCATTCTTTCAAGAAAATAATATTCCTTGGGAAGGGGTAACTGCCAAATCATGGAATAAAAAAATATTCAATCATATTAAGGATGCAGTTGATAAAAGTTCAAAAGATTTAGCCGAAATTAAAGGTGCTTGTCCTGATGCTGAAGAGTATGGAATTAAAGAAAGATTTTCTAATAAAACAGCAGTAGCCCCTACTGCATCGATATCTATTATATGCGGCGGAACAAGTCCAGGAATTGAACCGATAGCTGCTAATGTTTTTTCACATAAAACGCTTTCTGGTACTTTCACAGTTAGAAATTCCCATTTAAAAAGGCTATTAGCCGAAAAAAATCAAGATACAGATGATGTTTGGATATCAATTCTAAATAATCGAGGTTCAGTTCAGCATCTTGACTTTCTTACAGATCATGAAAAAGATGTTTTCAAAACAGCTATTGAAATTGATCAAAGATGGTTAATTGACCTTGCGGCAGATAGAACAGAAATGATAGATCAGGCGCAATCTTTAAATGTTTTTGTTCCTGCTGATAGTAATAAAAAATATATTCATGATATTCACTACAGCGCTTGGAAAAAAGGTGTAAAAAGTTTATATTATTGTCGATCGCAATCAATTCAGAGAGCAGAGACTGGATCTTCCGACGAAGCCAAAAATGAGGAAGAAAATAAGGAAACTGTTCAAATTAAGGAAGATACAAAAAAGACAAAAACTCTTGATGAAATGGTCGCAGAATCAGGTAATAACGATGATGATTATGATGAATGTCTATCCTGTCAGTGAGTAAGAAATGTCCCTTTTAGAAGAAAGATTAGTATATAAACCGTTCAAATATCCATGGGCTTATGAAGCATGGCATACTCAGCAACAAATCCACTGGTTACCTGAAGAGGTGCCTCTTGCAGAAGATGTTAAAGATTGGGAAAAAAACCTATCTGAAGCAGAAAAGAATCTTCTCACACAAATTTTCAGATTTTTTGTACAAGCAGATGTTGAGGTTAATAACTGCTATATGAAGCATTACTCGCAGGTATTTAAACCAACAGAAGTTCAAATGATGCTAGGAGCATTTTCTAACACAGAAACAATCCACATTGCCGCTTATAGCCATTTACTTGATACTATTGGAATGGCTGAAGTCGAATATAGTGCCTTCCTAGAATATAAGGCTATGAAGGATAAGTTTGATTTTATGAGGAAATGGGGAGTCGGAACAAAGGAAAATATTGCCAAAACACTCGCCGTTTTTGGTGCATTTACAGAAGGCGTTCAATTATTTGCATCATTCGCAGTTTTATTAAATTTTCCAAGATTTAATAAAATGAAAGGAATGGGTCAAATAGTTACCTGGTCAGTTAGAGATGAAACACTTCACACTGAATCAGCAATAAAATTATTTAAAACATTTGTTTCAGAAAACCCTGAGGTCATGAACCCTGAGCTAGAAAAAGACATTTATGATGCATGTAAGGCGGTTATAAATCATGAAGACGCATTTATAGATCTTGCGTTTGAACTTGGTGGTGTAAAAGGCTTAGAGGCCAATCAAGTAAAAGATTATATTAGATATATTGCTGATTTAAGATTAACTCAGTTAGGTATGGAAAAATTATTCCATATTAAAGAACATCCTCTTCCATGGATGGTAGAAATGCTCGGCGGTGTTGAGCATACAAACTTTTTTGAAGGTAGGGCTACAGAATATTCAAGAGCATCAACTAAAGGTAGTTGGGATGAAACATTTAAAGCATCATTTGGGTCATAAAATTAAAATTTAGTGACTTCTTTTTCCATCAAAAACACAAACAAAATATAACTTTTCTTCATCACATGTATTTTTAACTCTGTGATGAACATCATCTTCAATTAGAACTATATCTCCAGAAGAAACACTAAATTCGGAAATTTTTCCATCAGGATAAGACAATGTCATAGAGCCTTTTCCATTTATGAACATATAAACTTCCTCTTGGCCAGCATGCTTATGTCCACTGGTAGAATGACCGGGGTTAAGATCTGTGCTGCTTAATACCAAACCTTTTAATAAGGTATTATCGACAACCTTATAGCGTTCATCTTCTTTGGCTACTTCACCACCAACATTATAATTTCCTGACAATTTCAATATATTTACCTTTTAGCTTTATTATAATTTAACGAGTGTCTTTCCGACATTATCTCCATTAAACATCCTTTTATACGATACTAGTACATTTTCTAAACCATTTGTGACATCTGCTTTAAATTTTAATGAACCCTCTAAATACCAATCATGCATAATTTTTTCTATCTTTGGTCCATCATCTAAAAAATCAGGACAGAAGAAACCAGTTATAGAAGCTCTTTTCATAAGCAATTGATCAAAATTATCAGGTCCTGGGAGTCTTGATCCTTTTTCATTGTATTGCGCTAATAAACCACACAAAGGTATACGAGCATATAAAGCAAGATTTTGAAGAACGGTATCTAAAATATCTCCAGCAACATTATCAAAATAAATATCAATACCCTCCGGGCATAAACTTTTTAGAGATTTATCTAGATCATCAGTCTTATAGTTTATCGCATGATCAAAACCCAAATCATTTACGAGCCAATCACATTTCTCTTTGCTCCCTGCTAGCCCTATAACATTACATCCAGCTTTTTTAGCAATTTGCCCAGCTAGTGATCCTGTTGCTCCAGCTGCAGCAGATACAAGAAAAGTTTCACCTTCTTTTGGTTTTCCAACCTCCATAACTCCCACATATGCAGTCCAGCCATTTAAACCTAAAACTGATAAGTATGCAGCTTCATCTTCTAAACCTGCCTCAAGTTTTAAAAAACTATCTGTCTCAACAATTGCATAATCTGCCCATTCACCAAATCCACGAACTAAATCGCCTTTAGAAAAATTAGGATTATCTGACTCAACTACTTCTGCAAGACATACCCCTACCATGCTTGAGCCAAGGTCAATTGGAGGCTGATAACTATCTTGTCTATCACTCATCCACATCCTAGTTCCTGCATCCATAGAAATTATTTTTGTTTTAACTAGTATCTTATTATCACTTAGAGCTGGAAGCTCTTCATCAACCAAGGATAAAGCATCTTCAAAATTTAGCCCCTCTGGTCTATTAATTAATTTCCATACTTTTCTTTTCATTGTTTAACTCATAATTTATTTCGGCTAAGATTATTACATAAATTTAATTTTTGAAATGATTAAATAAAAAAGCCGCTTAATATTAAGCGGCTTAATTAATTTGATTTATACCACTTTTAAGCCTTATCAAGGGCCTGTATTAAATCAGCTTTAATATCATCAATATGCTCAATTCCTACAGATAACCTTACATAGCCAGGTGTAACACCAGCAGCTAATTGTTCTTCTTCAGATAATTGACTGTGTGTAGTACTTGCTGGGTGTATGGCAAGACTTCTAGCATCACCGATATTTGCAACGTGATAAAGTAATTCTAAAGAGTTAATAAACTTCTTACCTGACTCCACGCCTCCTTCTAGTTCAAAACCAACAAGTCCACCATATCCTCCTGAAAGATTCTCATCAGCTCTCTTTTTGTAATCACCTTCCATTAATCCAGGATAAATTACATTAGTAACTTTTTCGTGAGAATTTAAAAAATTAGCAATCTCATTTGCATTCTTACTGTGCTCTCTAATTCTTAAAGGAAGGGTTTCTAATCCTTGTATAAATTGGAATGCGTTAAATGGGCTCATTGCTCCACCCATATCTCTTAACAAAGTTGTTCTCGCTTTAAGAATAAAGGCCAGTGGAGTTAAAGGATCAGGAAGCTGAGAAAATACAGCACCATGGTAAGATGGATCTGGTGTATTTAAGGCAGGTTGCCTATCGCCAGCCCCAGCCCAATCAAAACCTCCAGCATCAACTATTATTCCACCAATAGATGTTCCATGACCACCGATATATTTTGTAGTTGAATGAATAATAATTGCTGCACCATGATCAAATGGTCTACAAATAATCGGTGCTGCGGTATTATCAACGATTAGAGGAATACCTTGCTTTCTACCAATCTCAGCCACTTCTTTTATCGGAAAGACTTGTAGCTTTGGATTAGGTAAAGTTTCAGCAAAATATGCTCTTGTTTTATCATCAGTTGCATTTGCAAATTCATTAGGGTCTTTAGGGTCTACAAAACGAACCTCTATTCCAATATCTTTAAAAGTATTACTGAATTGGTTCCATGTACCACCATATAAATCTGTAGATGAGACAATGTTATCACCTGCTCTTGTAATATTTTGAATGGCATATGCTGTCGCTGTTTGTCCAGATGAAACAGCTAAAGCTGCAGCTCCGCCCTCTAATGCAGCAACTCTTTGTTCAAGTATATCACAAGTAGGATTCATTATTCTTGAATAAATGTTTCCTAACTCAGATAACGCAAATAAATTCGCCGCATGCTCAGTATTATCAAATTGATAGCTTGTTGTTTGGTGAATTGGAACAGCTACAGAATTGGTACTTGCATCTGACCTCCAACCAGCATGTAAAGCTATAGTTTCTGGATTTTTTAATTCATCACTCATTTTTACCTCCTTTATCTGGGAGACAAAAAAACCCGGTATCTACCGGGTCTCTCCCAGCCTTTTTTAGCGATTTCTTTTATGTGGCCGCAAGCCGACTGGCTCAAATCACCACATTCCGTAAAATACGGATATTGAAACTTACATCCGTAGGTTTTTATTGTCTAGTTTTTTTTATTTAAGCTATTTATGGCCGCATAAACTAATGTTTGAGCTTGAGGACGGAGAGGATATCTTCCAGAGGGAATTAACTGAGTAAGCAGTATAGAAAATAATTCCTCTTTTGGATCAATCCAAAAAAAGGTGCTTGCCATTCCACCCCATGAAAAACTTCCTAAACTAGCTGGAATGCCTGAGCGGACTTGATCAATTATGACTGAAAAACCTAAACCAAAACCTGCACCATCAAATCTTGTTTCAGAAAAACTACTATCACCCATGTCTTGAAGAGTATTGTTATTAGGAAGATGATTTTGGGTCATAAAGTTAACAGTTGTAGGACTTAAAATTCTATTTCCTTTAAAAATACCTTGATCCAAAAGCATCTGGCAAAAATTAGCATAATCTGAAATTGTTGAACAAAGACCTCCTCCTCCGGACAAAAAATTTCTATTTTTTGAAAATTCATCTTTTCCAGCAATATGACTTAGAGTCATCTTCTTTTTTTTACTTCCAAGCATAGTCTGATAACAATCTGAAAATCTTTCAAGTTTATCATTCTCAACATAAAAGCCAGTATCCTCCATCTCTAAAGGCTTAAAAATATTGTCTTTAAAAAAATCACCTAAGGACATTCCTGAGACAACTTCAATAACTCTACCTAATACATCAATAGAACATGAATAATGCCACTTTTCTCCAGGCTCAAATAATAATGGAAGAGTTGATAGCTTGTTACAAAACTCTTCTAAATTCATTTCTTCCTGCGTTTCTATATTTTTATAATCATGAAGACCATTTTTTCTATACAAGCCTATTGCAGGATGTCCCAGCATAAAGTCATAAGTAAAACCTCCAGTATGAGTTAATAAATCACTTATTAATATTGGATTATCTAGGGGTCTAGTTTTATAATCATTAATATCGCCAGACTCCCAAACCTCTATATTTTTAAACTCAGGTAAATAGCGATAAAGCTCATGTTCTAATCTGATTAAACCTCTTTCATAAAGCATCATAATTGCCACAGAAGTTATTGGCTTTGTCATAGAGTAAATTCTAAATATAGTTTCATTATCTATTTCTTTTTTAGTTTCTATATTTTTAAAACCTTGATGTGAATAATGTGCAACTTCTCCAAATCTTGATACCAAACATACAAAATTAGGGATTCTTTCTTGTTTTATATATGAAGAAAAATATTCAGGAATATATGATAGTTTCTTTTTATCAAATCCTAGTTTTTCAGAACTTGAACTTTGATTTAGATAGTTAGAAATTTTTTCTTTATACAATTTATTTCACTTTAAACATTAATATCAAAAACAACTTTAATTGATCCTGACTTGCGATCATCAGCAACTTTAAATGCCTCTTCAGCAGCGTCAAGAGGAAACCTATGAGTAATAACCTTATTCCCAAATTCTGGGTTTTCGAATAAGATTCTTGCTGCATTATCTATATCTCTTCCATTATCTCCACTGGCATCATAAATTCTAGAAGTATAAAAACTTCCTTCTTTATTTAATATTCCTAGACCTGGTAATATTATGTCTTCCCATCCAGCAGCCAAACCAATAATTTTTCCACCCGGTTTCAATAATTCAACACATTGTGCGAGCGCATCTGGATTTCCTACTGTATCCACAACTCTATCGTATTCTCCATTGGGTTCATTTGCACCCCAAATTTCTGCTGCTTCTTTTTGATGGTCATATCTAGCAAAAAGATCTACTTCACAACCCATCCAATAGGCAGTTACAACTGCACATTGACCTATTGATCCTCCTCCAACGACCGCTACTCTGTGCTCAGTCTTAGTATCGGTAATTTTGTATCCATGGACAGCTACGGCAATAGGTTCCACCAAAGAAGAATTTTTTAAATCCATATTTTTATCTAATTCAACAAGACAATGTTCAGGAACTAACATTTTTTCTGTCATTCCGCCATCTGTAGTTGCTCCAAGAATGTCAAATTCTTCAGAAGAACATAAATTATACTTACCTTGCTTACATTCAGCACAAGAACCACAATAATTTAATGGTTCAATAGCTACAGGGGTACCGTCTTGGAGAAAGCCAGATATTTCATGGCCTGCAATATGAGGAAGGTGCATACCTGAATGCAGAAGATGCATGTCTGTACCACAGATTCCGCATGTACTTATGTTAACTAATACACCTTCTCCTTTTGGCTTAGATACATCCAATTTATTTACTTTTCCTTCAGAATAATTAATCGCTAGCATTATTGCCTCTCAAATTAGCTTGAAAAGATACACTATAAGTATAACATTTCCTAATGGATAGTAATTCAACGAAGATCTATGATGTAATAATTCTCGGAGCAGGAATATCGGGCCTTGGATCTGCATACAATCTCTTACGCAATAAGAATTCATCATTTCTTATATTAGAAAAAAGTGAGGGTGTTGGAGGCACATGGAGAGAAAATACTTATCCTGGACTTTGTTGCGATGTTCCTTCACATTTTTATTCTTTTTCTTTTGCTATGAATCCTGATTGGACAAAAACATTTCCTGAACAATACGAAATCTTAGATTATCTTGAAAATATAACTGATAAACTTGAAATCCGTCCTTTTATAAAATTCAATAGTGAAGTTCTTGAATCACGATACAACGAAAAAGAGAATTTATGGGAAACCTTTTTAAGGTCAGGAGAGAGATATAAATCTCGATCGCTAATAAGTGGACTCGGACAGCTAAATAAGCCTAAATGGCCGGAAATTCCTGGAATTGAAACTTTCAGTGGGCATAGCTTTCATAGTGCAGAATGGGATCACAGCTATGATCTTACCAATAAAAGGATTGCTGTTATTGGAAGTGGGCCAAGTGCAATTGGATTCATCCCAAAAATCGCAGATACTGTATCAAAAATGACTGTCTTCCAAAGAAGCCCAAATTGGATTGTTCCTAAACCTGACAGATTATATAATTCAGTTGAGAGGTTTTGCCTTCGATATGTTCCTTTTTATGCAAAAATGTATAGATTTTATTTTTATTTTATTCAAGAAAGAAATTATCTGGCATTTTATCAAAAACATAACTTCTTTACTAAATTTCTTGAGGGTGCAATTTCAGCAATCTTAACAAAATTTAAATTATTTGAGTTTGAAAAAGTCTACACTGCAGGTTCATTAATGTTAATTGATGAGCAAATTAAAGATGAAGCATTCAAAGAAAAACTTATCCCTGATTATCCAATAGGGTGTAAAAGAATTATTCCTACAAATGATTATTTTCCTGCATTATGTAAAGAAAATGTAAGTTTAGAAACATCATCCATCGAAAAGATATCAGATAATAAAGTTTTCACAAAAGATGGTAGTGAACATGAGGTTGATGTAATCATTTATGGCACGGGTTTCGATTCAAATATCTTTATCTCACCAGTAAAAATAACAGGATTAGACGGAAAAATTCTTGATGACACCTGGAAGAGTGGGGCTGAAGCCTACAGAGGAGTTATGGTTCCTTATTTTCCTAATTTTTTTATATGTTATGGTCCAAATACAAATACTGGGCATGTCTCCATAATTTATATGATCGAATCCCAAATTTTATTTATTATGAAATGTCTTAATTATATGAAAAAAAATAATCTTGAATTCATCGATATTAAGGATGATGCGATGCGGGCATACAATAAAAAAATTCAAAATAAATTATCTGAAACTGTTTGGGCTGGAAGTTGTGGTAGTTGGTATAAAACGGAAGAAGGAAAGATAATAAATAACTATCCAGGATATGGTATCGAATATCACTGGATGATGGCTAGACCTGATTATTCAGATTTCAATGATAATCTTAGAAGTAATAATTAAAATTAGTTTTATAAACCATCAATATCTTTATAAATATCAAGAATTTCAGGATTCATAAGAGCTTCAATATTTTTTAATTCTTTTTTATGAACTATATTTCTAACTGCTAACTCAGAAATTTTTCCTGACCTAGTTCTCGGAAAATCATCAACCTTAAGAATCTTCGCGGGCACATGCCTTGGACTCGCACCATTTCTAATAGAAACTCTAATTTTATCTTTCAATCCATCATCAAGCTCAATATCATCCTGCATAATCAAAAAAAGAATTATTCTTTGATCATTTTTCCAATCTTGACCAATAGCAAGAGCCTCCTTTACCTCAACCAAAGACTCAACTTGTCTATAAATCTCTGCTGTTCCAATCCTAATTCCGCCAGGATTTAATGTTGCATCTGACCTTCCCTCAACAATAAAACTATTGCTATCGGTCTCAATTACGAAATCTCCGTGATGCCAAATATTATTATATTTTTCAAAATATGCCTCTTTAAATCTCTTATCTTTCTCATCATTCCAGAAGCCCAATGGAATTGAAGGAAAGGAATTTGTACATACAAGTTCACCTGGCTTATTAAAAAGTCTATTACCGTCATCACCCCATGATTGAACATCCATACCAAGTGACGAGCACTGTATTTCTCCTTTCTTTACTGGTAAGCAAGGATTACCATGAACAAAACATGCCACAATATCTGTTCCACCAGATATTGATGAAAGCTGTATGTCTTTTTTTACATTTGAATAAACCCAATCATAGCTTTCAGGGGCTAAGGGCGAACCAGTTGAGGCAAAGACACGAAGACTATTAAAGCTATGCTTCTCATTTGGTCTTATTTTTATTTTATTTAGGCTATCTATATATTTTGCCGATGCTCCAAAAAAACTTAATCTTTCTTTTTCAGCAATTTCAAAAAGAATTAATGGATTAGGAAATATTGGTGAGCCCTCATATAAAACTAAGGTTACTTTTGACGCCAAAGCAGTAACCATCCAATTCCACATCATCCAACCACAGGTAGTAAAGTACATGATGCGGTCATTTTCTTTCATATCGCAATGATATTTATGCTCTTTGATATGCTGTATTAATGTTCCGCCCGCAGAATGAACTATACATTTTGGTTTGCCAGTGGTGCCACTTGAATAAAGAATGTATAGAGGATCGTTAAAAGAAACTTTTACAAATTCAAATTTGTCATTATTTTTTTCTGATAATATTTCATGCCAATCATTATTATGCTTAATATTAGTTTCATCAATATATCTAATATGTATTGTTTGTTCGATGGATGAAATCCTATTGGAAATATTATTGGCTTTATCTCGAATATCATATTTTTTTCCCCCATAAATATAACCATCTGTAGTTATGAAAATTTTTGGATTACACTGTCCAAAGCGATCAATAATTCCCTCCTCTCCAAAATCTGGAGAGCATGATGTAAAAATAGCTCCTACTGCAGTTGTTGCGAGCATTGAAATAATAGTTTCTGGAGAATTTGTTGCTAAAACTGCAACTCTATCACCTTGCTTTACATCATTTTTAATTAGCCATTTTGCTAGAACTTCAACTTTTACTTTTAATTCTTTTAATGAAAGAGACTGTTTTTCTTTACCTTCACCATAAAAGACTATGGCTTCTCTAATATCCTCACCAATTAGTAAGTTTTCTGCAAAATTTAGTTGGCCCTCTGGAAAGAATTTACTTTTAATTAAATCATTATAGTTACTAATTATACTTTTTCCTTTTGTGCCAACGATATTTGAATCATCCCAAACTAAATTCCAGAATTCTTCGATATTATCTAGTGACCACTTATGCAAAATATCATAACTAAATGCTTCAGTATTTGATAATTTCTTTTGAAAAGCTTTTTCATATAAAGAAAACATATTTGAATCTTTAATATTATTTTTTTTTGGCTCCCAAAGTATTTCTGACATTTTATTCTTTTTTAATTTCTAACTTAATGCATCTTCAAGATCAGAGAGAATATCATCTATAGTTTCAAGTCCTATTGATAACCTGATAAGACCATCCTTTATTCCCAACTCTTCTCTTTTTTCTTTCGGGATTGAGGCATGAGTCATTGTTGCCGGATGACTTACTAAACTTTCAACTCCGCCTAAACTCTCAGCAAGAGTAAAAACTTCAAATTTATTAAGTATTTCTCTCACATTTTCTATATTTCCATTAGTTATAATAGACACCATTCCTCCAAACATATTCATTTGTTTTTTTGCGATATCGTGATTTTTATGGCTCTTGAGACCGGGATAAATTATTTCATAATTATTAAAGTTTTCTTGTAAAAATTCTGCGACTAACATAGCATTTTCACAATGTCTTTCCATTCTTACAGATAAGGTTTTTAAACTTCTCAAAAGAAGAAAGCTGTCAAATGGACCAGTAATTGCTCCGCTTGCATTTAATAAATAATTAAGCCTTTCTGATAAGTCAGATCTTTCTTTCGAGATAACAGCAATTCCTGCAACTACATCGGAATGACCTCCAATATATTTTGTTGCCGAATGCATGACTATATCAAATCCGTGATTTAGTGGTTTTTGAACCCATGGAGAGCAAAAAGTATTATCACAAACTGCAATAATATCTCTACCTTTAATTAAATCTGTAATCGTTCCTAAGTCTATCACTTTTAAAAGAGGGTTAGTTGGAGTCTCCAACCAAATCATTTTTGTTTTTTCATTTATGGCATTTTCTATATTTTTTAGATCTGAAAAATCTACAAAATCACATTGGATTCCAGAAGTCCTTTTTTTCACATTCTCAAATAGTCTATAAGTCCCACCATATAGATCATCACATGCAACTATATGATCACCTGAGTCTAAAAGATCAATAATTGTTGATGTTGCCGCCATTCCTGAGGCAAAAGCATGACCAGACCCGCCATTTTCAAGGTCCGAAATACATTCCTCTAAAGCTTTTCTTGTTGGATTTGCGCTTCGAGAATATTCATAGCCCTTATGCTCTCCAGGCCCCTCTTGTTCATAAGTCGATGTAGCATAAATTGGAGTCATAACAGCTCCAGTTGATGGATCACTTGACTGGCCAGAGTGAATTGAACGAGTTTCAAAACCTTTTTTATTTTTACTCATATATCTAATTCCTTTTCAAATATGCAAGCAGATCAATTCTAGTAATAATACCAACAAATTTTTCTTCTTTTAAAATAATAGCAATATTGTTTTCTTTTAATAATGCAATTAAATCCTCTAAAGAAGAATTAATTTGAAGAGATACATAATTTTTTTGCATACATTCTGATACTTTCTTTTCAAACCCTTTGCTATTTGTACAATGATTTAAAATATCGTTTTCTGTAATCATGCCAACCAATTTTTCTTCATCTAATATTGGTAACTGAGAAATATCTGAATTATTCATCCTATTAAAAGCTGTAGCAAGAGTATCTTCCGATTTAACATAAATTATTTGATTTTTATCTGCTCGAAAAGCAATTACATCCTGAAGATCTCCTTGAGGATCTTTTATTATTAGATCGTTATGAATTAACCACTTTTCATTATAAGCCTTTGATAAGTATTTATTGCCAGTGTCACATATTAAAGTAACTACTCTTTTTTTTTCTTTTTGATTTTTGCACCATTTAATAGCCCCTGCAAATAATGTCCCTGCAGATGAACCAGCTAAAATACCTTCCTTTTTTAACAATATATGTATTGCTTCAAAAGCTTCTTTATCAGAAACACTTATAGCATCATCTATAACTTCGAGATCGCAATTATTAGGGATAAAATCTTCTCCAATCCCTTCCACAAACCATGATCCTCCCTCATACTTATATGACCCTGTCTTAACAGCATCTTTAATTACTGATCCTATCGGATCAGCAGCAACAATACTTGTTTGCGGAGAAACTTTTCTTAGATATCTGCCAACTCCAGTTATAGTGCCGCCACTTCCTACTCCAGCCACAAAAGCATCTATATTTCCATCCATTTGATTATAGATTTCCGGTCCAGTTGTTTCTTCATGCGCAAGAATATTTGCAGGATTATTGAATTGATCAGCATAAAATGATCCTTGAATCTCCTTAACAAGCTTTTCGGCTATATTATGATAATATTCTGGATGATCCTTTCCTACATCAGATCTTGTAAAAATAACTTCTGCTCCAAGCGCCTTCAGATGAGCAACTTTTTCTAGACTCATCTTGTCTGGAATAACTAAAAGGACTCTATACCCCTTAAGTATGCCCACTAACGCTAACCCTATTCCTGTATTTCCAGCTGTTGCTTCGATAATTGTCCCACCAGGTTTCAATAGCCCATCTTTTTCTGCTTGATCAATAATATAGGAAGCTGTTCTGTCTTTTATCGAACCTCCAGGGTTATGAGATTCCATTTTTACATACAGCTGACATAAGCCAGTATCTATATTTTTTATTTCAACCAATGGGGTTTCGCCGATTAAAGATAATAAAGATGGGGATATTTTAGACATAATTTAATACTCAATAAAAACTTACATAACATAAATTAATGGCGGTCCCTAGAGGATTCGAACCTCTGACACCTGGTTTCGAAGACCAGTGCTCTATCCAGCTGAGCTAAGGGACCTATAATTAAAAAGCATATCACTTACAATAACATAATTTATCAATTCATATATTTTTATGATAAATTGATATAGGGATAATAAAAAATGATAAGAAAAATATTAATTTTTGTAGCAATAATTTTTATAGTATTAGCCACTACTTATGTATCAAAGCTATTATTCTTTAAGCCTTTTTCTTTTAATCATTTTTTAACAAGACAATTGGTTTATGACGCCTTAGAAAGCCCAGAATATCTAACATATATAGGAATTTTAGAAAAATATGGATATAGATCATACAATGGAAAATTATCAGATTATTCTTTAAAAAAAGATCTAAAAGATCTAAAAAAACTAAAAAAAGAATATAAAATTCTTAACTCTTATGAAGATAAAGATCTTAGTGCTGAAGAATTAACAAGTAAGAAAATTTCACTTTTTCAAATGAGAAATGAAATTGACCAAAAAACTAAATATCCTTATCACTCGTATCCTTTGATTCAAATGAATGGATTGCATACTCAAATCTTAGAGTTCATGACTGATATTCATCCAATCAAAGATGAAAAAGATGCCAAATATTACTTATCAAGATTAGAAATGATACCTATTGTTTTTTCTCAAATTCTTGAAAAAATGGAAAAAAGAAAAAATCTAAAGATTTTTCCGCCAACATTTATGGTTGAACGAGTTATAGGACAGATTGAAAATATTATTGATATCCCTATATCCGAAAATCCACTATTAACTATTTATGAAGATAAGTTGATATCCATTGGAATGTCTAAAGAATTAATAAATTCATACAAAAATAAAGCATCAAAAATTATTAAAGAAAAAGTATTGCCAGGCTATCAGTTATTACTTTTACATTTACATGAAATAAAACCTTTATCGAATATAAATCATGGTGTTTGGAGCTTGCCTGATGGAGATAATTATTATTCATTAAGATTAAGAGTAATGACAACATCTAATTATTCTTCAGAGCAAATTCATAATATTGGATTAAAAGAAGTTGAGAGAATTAAAAATGAAATTCTTAGTATCCTAAAATCAGAAGGTTATGAAAATATTAATAATGTTGGAGAAGCCCTTATTAAATTAAATGAAAGCGAAGAATTTTTATTCGAGGATAATCAAAAATCTAGAAGCGAAATCATTGAAATTTATAATAATATAATTGATGAGGCCTACGAGCTAATGCCTCAATATTTTCTTGAACTCCCAAATTCAAAAGTAATAGTTAAACCTGTACCAGCTTATTCAGAAAAGAGTGCTGCTGGAGGTTATTATAGAGGTCCGTCATTAGACGGAAAGAGACCAGGTATTTTCTATGCAAATTTATATGATATTAAAGCAACTCCTAAATTCGGAATGAAAACACTAGCATTTCATGAAGCTATTCCCGGACATCATTTTCAAATAGCGCTTAACTTAGAAAATAAAGATTTAAGTTTCTTTAGAAAGCATGGTGTAAACTCTACCGCATATACTGAGGGTTGGGCATTATATGCAGAACAACTAGCTGTTGAAATCGGATTATCAGAAAACCCCTATGATAAAATTGGATTTCTCCAATCTGAATTATTTAGAGCTGTAAGACTGGTAGTTGATACCGGTATTCACTATAAAAAATGGTCTCGTGAAGAAGCGATAGACTATATGTATATACAAACAGGCAAAGCTATGAGTTCAGTTATTGCTGAAATTGAAAGATATATTGCCTGGCCAGGTCAAGCCTGTAGTTATAAAATTGGAATGCTTAAAATTCTTGAATTAAGACAAAATACAAAAGATGTTTTAGGAACCAGATTTGACATAAGAGATTTCCATAATTTTATTCTTGAAAATGGAGAAGTGCCCCTTACTGTATTAGAAGATAATTACAAAATTTGGATAAAGGATAAAAGTTAAGACTTTAAGATTTTTCTTCAGCTTCTTCTTCAGCTTCTTCTTCAGCTTCTTCTTCAGCTTCTTCTTCAGCTTCTTCTTCAGCTTCTTCTTCAGCTTCTTCTTCAGCTTCTTCTTCAGCTTCTTCTTCAGCTTCT
>JBJLFK010000036.1:0-28306 GCA_045565415.1 Alphaproteobacteria bacterium
ATATCTAAGCGCCAAGAAAAATCTTTACCACTTAACATCATACCTGATCTCTCAGCAGGAGATATATTTTTATAGATACCCGGGTATATATATTGTCCATCTGGGTCTATTGGCCAATTTGAATGTTTAATTTTATTATTGTTTATAGTTTTTTTGATTTCTGATCGAGTAGCCCAACAAGGATAAAC
Source organism: Alphaproteobacteria bacterium (assembly GCA_045565415.1). Classification (GTDB taxonomy): domain Bacteria; phylum Pseudomonadota; class Alphaproteobacteria; order MED-G09; family MED-G09; genus AG-430-B22. The sequence goes on from JBJLFK010000036.1 coordinate 189, forward strand.
TAGATCTAGATCTCTAAGTTTCCTTAAATAAGTTTCATATAAGTCAAAATATTCTGATTGTCTTCTTATATTTTTTTTATCAAATTTTAAATTTAACCAATTTAAGTCAAAAAGAATTAATTCTTCATTTTCCTTTGAGCTCCTACCGATATCTATATCTTCAATTCTAACAATAAATTCACCACTAAATTTTTTTGCTAATTTTTCTGATATAATTGCAGAAAAAGCGTGTCCTAAATGCAATTTCCCATTTGGACTTGGTGCAAATCTTGTTCTTTTTAATGTCATTATTTGTTTATTTTTATTTTAAAATTTTCTAGGATTAATTATTATACATTAATAGAAGATATATGAATACGACCTTAATAAATAATTCCCATCCTGATTCATGTCCTGCACTTGTTTTGAATGCAGACTATCAACCTCTTTCTTATTATCCTTTATCTTTATGGTCATGGCAGGATGCGATAAAGGCAGTTTATTTAGATAGAGTAAATATTGTTTCTACTTATGATTTAAAAGTAAGGTCACCAAGTACTGAGATTGAAATCCCATCTGTTGTATCTCTGAAAGATTATATTAAACCACCAGAATGGCCAGCCTTTACAAGATTTAATGTTTTTTTAAGAGATAAATTTATGTGTCAATATTGTGGTTCAAAAGAAGATCTAACTTTTGATCATTTTGTTCCAAGATCAAAAGGCGGACTTACCACATGGAGTAATGTTATTACTGCATGTTCTTCTTGCAATTTAAAGAAATCTAACAAATTACATCAAGATATCAAAATGCACCCAATTCAATTACCTTTTAAACCAAATGTTCATGAACTGCACAGGAATGGTAAAAGTTTCCCGCCTAATTATCTTCATGAAAGTTGGATGGATTTCCTATATTGGGATATAGAATTAGAAAATTAGATTTTTTCTGATATTTTTATTGCAGTTTTACAACCAATTTTAACAACATCTTTAAATATATTCATCATAGGAGAAATTTCATCCATTTCTTCCCTAGCTATCATTTCATGCTCCACCTCTTCTGCATGAAACTCCCTAATAGAGTTTAAAAGAGATTCCTCTTCGCCAGATTGTTCTAATTCTTCAATTTGGTCGGAGTAGTGTTTATCAATAACCTCCTCAACTGCCTCTGTGCATACCATTATTGCATTTTTACCTTGAATAGCCGATAAAGCCCCTAATGAGTAACCAGCTATTTTCCAAATAGGTAATAGGGCTGTAGGCCTTATAGATTTATCTTTAATCAATCTATTAAATTCTTTGACATGCTTTTTTTCACCTTCTGCCATTTCTTGAATGATTGATATTGTTTTTTCATCGCCAAATAAATTCAAGATATCAAGTGTACCTTTATATATTGATGTTGCTCCATGCTCTCCAGCATGATCTACTCTAATTATTTCTTCCAGACGAGCTTTATTCATTTTCATTCCTTAACAACAAAAAAGTATATATAGACATTATTAGAGATGAAATAAAGTTATACCCTGCCAAAGATATTCCAAGAAACCTAAAACTTGTTTCATTACATGGCACAAAAGACTGAATACTTTGAATATTTTCTAATAAATTATCATGACTCTCAATTTTATTTGCACCAGTTGCGCATGTAGAGGGCCCTTCCCAAAAAGCCCATTCTATTCCAGCATGCCAACCTGCGTATGCAGCACTTCCAACAAAAAGCAAAAAGATTATGAATTTATTATAAGGATAAATTCTTTTGTTATAAAAAATTGAAACAAAGCTCAAAAAAATTATTAGATACCATGGCCATCTTTGATAGATACATAATTGGCATGGAGTAAAACCGATATATTCCAAGTAATGTACAAAAATAATCACGCAAACTGATACAAAAAATATAAATAAATTTGGCTTCATAAGATTATTTCAGATATTAAAATTATTATAATAATTAAGAATAGTAAAAGAGATATGTAAAAGAAATATTTACTTATAATTTTTTCTGCACTAGCACCAAGCCTGGAACTAAAATATGTAACTATAAAAAATCTTAAACCTCTTGAAAAAAAACTTGCAGTGATAAATATCAAGATTGGAAGGTTTATGAATCCTGATCCAATAGCAGCAATTTTATAGGGAACAGGAGTAAATCCTGCAATGAAAATAAAAAGATAACCATATTCAATAATTAGATCAGTGAAAAGTTTGAATTGATTTTCTAAATTGTAGTAACTGAGTAAGGTTTGACCAATTTCATTAAAGAAATAAAGTCCAATTATATAACCAATTATTCCGCCAAGAACAGAAAATATTGTTGTTAATAAAGTAATATAAAGGACTCTATTCTTGTTAATAAGTGCAATTGGAATGATAAAAAGATCTGTCGGGATAGGAAAGAAAATACTTTCAATAAACGAAATTAAATATAAAAATCTTGAAGAATTTTTATTTTTTACTAATTCTAATATTTTTGTATTTATTTTTTTCATTTTTCCACTTTTGGTACGGGTGGGGAGATTTGAACTCCCACTCTGTTGCCAGAACCAGATTTTGAATCTGGCGCGTCTACCAGTTCCGCCACACCCGCAATTTATTTAATAAATAAGAAATTAATTTAAAAAAGCAATTTGAATATTGTCATAATAATTGCTAATTTTCTTTAAATTTTTGTTTTATTTAATTTTTTTTTTAGTATTTTAGGTTATGAAAATTTTTTTTGATTATTTGAAATCATTATGGGTTAACAGAATAAAGCCTATTAAAGCATTAAAGGCTCTTAGGGCGCTTGCTGCTAATAAGGAAGATACCGTTCAAGTCTTTCATGTAATTGATGCTTTAGGTGGTACAAATCGTAAAGCTTTTAGAGATTTCAAAAAAAGTGATGTAGGAAAAAATGTCCTTGAGAATAAAATACATTTAATTAATACATTAAAGAGAAAAGATTATTTGTCGAAGTTACCAGAAGGATCACTAGGTAAAAATTATTATAATTTTATTTATAAAGAGAAACTTACTCCCGATGAACTTGTTTCTGCTAGTGAAATAAATTTCGACCCCAATAAAACTGAAGAAGAAAATATTTTCCATACAAGATTACGTGATATGCATGATTTATGGCATGTTACAACAGGATACGGTCGAGACGCTCTTGGTGAATTAAGTTTATTAGCTTTTACATATGCACAAGAGAAAAATAGAGGCATTGGTGCGATTGTGCTTTATGGCTACAGAATAATGGGTAAGGTCACTAGAGAATTAAATTTTAATATTGATTTACGAGATGTTGTTAAAGAAGGATATAAATTAGGAAAAGAAGCATCATTTTGGGCATGTGCGGATTGGGAAAACCTTCTAGAAAAGCCAATAAATGAAGTAAGAACTATTCTTAAAGCAGGTAAGCCTGAGCTTTATAAAGAAGTACTTCATGAGTTTTCTATTAAGGAAGAAAATCATTTGAGAAAAACCCCTCAAGTAGCGGCATAAATCTATGATAAATATATATGGCTTAAAAAATTGCGATAGCTGCCGAAAAGCAATTAAGTGGCTTAAAGAAAATAATTACTCATATGAGTTTTTTGATATTAAAGTTAATCCAGTAAAAAAAAGTAAAATTCAAGAATGGTTGACTGTTCATGACATTGACAAAACTCTTAACAAGAAGAGTACAACCTGGAGACAACTTGATCAAAATTTAAAAAACGATTTACAATCTGATGCTTTGACAATATTAGAAAATTTTCCCACTCTTATTAAGAGACCTTTTTGGGAAATAAATTCAAAGGCATCGAAGCAGTTAGAGCCAGGCTTTTTAGATGATCAACAAAAGTATTTAGAAAAATTAAAGAAATAATGTTAACAAAAATTAAGAATGAATTAATCTATTTATCAACTCTCAGAAGAATATTGTCGTCTTTGAAATCAATTAACAATGATGAAAGTTCAATTATAACAAAAAAAATTGCTGGTTATGCAGATAGCTCACCTGATTCTATAGCTATATATTTCGAAGATGAAGAGATTACTTATAGGGAATTAATTAATGGCGCAAATCAGTATTCACATTGGTTTCTTGATAATGGGTTACAAAAGGGAGATGTAGTAGCTCTTCTTATGGAGAATAGGCCTGAATTCTTGATGGCTTGGATAGGTATTGCTCAAGTTGGAGGTACTTCCGCCTTAATCAATACGAACCTTACGGGCCATCCCCTGAATCATTCTTTAAGCATATCTGGAGCTAGTAAGCTCATATTGGGCAAAGAGCTAATAAGTAATTTTGAAACTACGGATGATACAATAAAAGGTAGTTTTCAAGTTTGGGTAGAGGGTGATATCAATAAACAAAATTATAATAACCTAAGATCAACGCTCGAAAATTTAGACAATACAATACCTTCTCTCGACTATAATGTTACTAATGAAGATGTTGCTCTTTATATTTATACCTCAGGTACAACCGGCGACCCTAAGGCTGCAACGATCACACATAGAAGATTAAGATTAATGCTTATGGGGTTTGCATCTGCAGTTGTTCCTAGAAAAACAGATAGGGTTTATAATGTTTTACCGCTTTATCATTCAGCAGGAGGGATTATCGCTGTAGGTCTAGCATTGACAACTGGGGCATCACTAGTATTGAAAAGAAAATTTTCAGTAAATGATTTTTGGTCTGATGTTAATAAATATAATGTCACTATTTTTCAATATATTGGTGAATTATGCAGATATTTACTAAATGCCCCTGAACATAAATTTGAACAAAATCATAATTTAAGAATAGCAACTGGTAATGGCTTAAGACCAGATATTTGGGATGACTTTAAAAATAGATTTAAGATAAAAAAAATTTTAGAATTTTATGGAGCAACCGAAGGAAATATATCTCTAATTAATTATGATGGAAAAAGTGGAGCTATAGGTAGAGTTCCAAGTTATCTAAAAAAAATGTTGAATATTGAAATTGTAAAGTTTGATGTCGAAAAAGAAGAACCAGTAAGAGATGAAAAAGGGTTTTGTATACCGTGTGAAGTCGGAGAGGTCGGTGAAGCAATTGGCGAGATCCAAATTGATGCTGGTGGTTTTGATGGTTATGTAGATAAGCAAGCAACACAAAAGAAAATCCTAAGCGATGTATTTGTTAAAGATGATCAGTGGTTTAGGTCAGGAGATTTATTAAGTAGGGATAAGGATGGATACTTTTATTTTATCGATAGAATAGGAGATACTTTTAGATGGAAGGGTGAAAATGTTGCTACTTCAGAGGTTGCGCATGCATTTCAAGGTTTTAATAATATCGAAGAAGTTAATGTTTATGGCGTTGACTTACCTGGAAATGATGGAAAAGCTGGAATGGTAGCCCTAGTAGCAAATAGTGATATAAATTTAAAAGATCTTTATTATCATCTTAAAAATTCCCTACCAAGTTATGCTATGCCAATAATTTTAAGAATAAAAAAAGAAATTGAGATAACTGGAACTTTTAAGCACAAAAAGGTTGATCTTGTAAAGGAAGGTTATAATCCTCAAGATGTTTCAGATCCTCTATTTTTCATTGATGATAAAAATGAAAACTATACTAATTTAGATATTAGTTTTTATGAAAAATTAATAAATAAAGATATAAAATTATAATCTTTGTTGACCAATTTTTTTCATTATTTCATAATTATTTTTTTAAGAGGAAGATAATGGGAAGGTTACCAGAAAAAAATTCATTAGTAGATATTTTTAGGTGGAGAGCTAAAGAGTCATCTAATTTAATTGTAAGTAAATTTAATAATAGAGAGTTAACGTATTCAGAATTTGATAGTAATGCAAATAGAGTTGCTCAGGGAATAGTAAGTGAAGGTTGTAAACCAGATGGAAGAGTTGCTTTTCTAGCAAAAAATTCAGATCTATTTTTTGAGTTTCTTTATGGAACAATGAAATCACGAACTGTAGCAGTAGGTATAAATTGGCGTCTTGCTCCCCCTGAAGTTTCTTATGTAATAAATGACTCTAAAAGCGAAATTCTTTTTGTAGGTAAAGAATTTTATCCAATAATTAAAGAAATAATTGACGAGATTCCAACAGTAAAAAAAATCATTTCTATGGATGAGGGTTCAGAGTGGGAAGAGTATATTGGATGGAGAGATAGATTTGATGATATAGATCCTATGCTTGAGTCAAATATAGAAGATGATGTTATTCAACTTTATACTTCAGGAACTACAGGACATCCAAAAGGTGTTCAACTAACAAATAGAAACTTCATCGAATCTAATCAAATGGTAGAAAAAACCTGGGGTAAGGATTGGCATGAAGGTTCGGCAAACATTATTTGTTCTCCAGTATTCCATGTTGCTGGAGCTAATATGGGGGTAATGGGAATAGTTTTTGGTTGTAAAAATATTATAATACCTGAAGTTGACCCTGAATTAATTTTAAGTTTAATTGAAAAAGAAAAAATTGAGTTAGCTCTTCTTGTTCCAGCTATAATTTTATTTTTATTAAACCATCCAAATGTTGGCAATACTGATTTTTCTTCTTTAAGACAGGTTCTTTATGGGGCATCCCCTATAGCTGAGGATACCCTTAAAAAAGCTATTGATGTTATGGGTTGTGATTTTTGGCAAGTTTATGGATTAACTGAGACCACTGGACTAGGAACAACAATGAGACCAGAGGATCATGATCCTAAAAAAGGAAAACTGAGATCATGTGGAAGAGCATACCCTGGTATTGATATAAAAATAGTTGATGAAAAAAATAACGAAGTAGAAGATGGTCAAGTGGGAGAGATACTTATAAAAGGCCAGTGTGTTATGAAGGGTTATTGGAATAAAGAAAATGCAACTCAAGAATCTATCATAGATGAATGGTTTTACACTGGTGATGCAGGGTATTTTGATGATGAAAAATTCTTATATATTCATGATAGAGTGAAAGACATGATTGTCTCAGGTGGAGAAAATGTTTATCCAGCTGAGGTTGAGAACGCACTTATGGCACATGAAAATATTTCTGATGCAGCTGTTATAGGAATACCTGATGATAAATGGGGAGAGGCAGTTAAAGGAATAGTAGTTACAAATAAAGAATTAGCAGATAAAGAAATAATTGACTTTGTGAAAACCAAAATAGCTGGCTACAAATGTCCAAAATCAATAGATTTTGCACAAGAACTTCCAAGAAACCCTAGCGGTAAAATTCTTAGAAGAGAACTGAGAGCTCCATATTGGGAAGGTAAAGATAGAAATATTTCTTAGTCTTTGAAATGCAAGTTTCTTCAAATAACATCAATTTAGAAGTTCAAGAATTTGGGCATAAAGACAATATACCTTTGATTATGATTTCTGGATTTGGATCTCAGCTATGTGACTGGCCAATTAATCTAATAAATAAAATTGTAGAAAGAGAATTTAGAGTAATTATTTTTGATAATAGGGATGTTGGTTTGAGTCATAAGTTTGAAGACAATAAAATTGATGATATGAATTTGATCTGGAAATATTCTTTTTCTAGAGAAAAATTATCAAAAGATGTGGAAAAACCAAAAGTTCCATATTCACTTAAAGATATGGCCGAGGATTGTATAAATATTTTAAGTGAGTTATCTATAAAAAAAGCACATATTCTAGGAACCTCTATGGGCGGAATGATCGCTCAACTTGTCGCTTTTAACTATCCTGATAGATGTAAAAGTCTTATTTCTGTAATGTCTACATCTGGTAATCCAAAATTACCAAGGCCATCAAAGGAGGTAATAGAAGGATTGACTCGTCAACCAAAATCATCAAGTAAAGAAGATGTTATAGAAAACAATCTTATGACAAGAAGATTGTGGGCATCTCCAAAATATCCGACTTCAGAAGAAATTTTAAGAGAAAAATTTTCCTATCGCTATGACAGAATGTATTATCCAGATGGTTCAACAAGACAATATGCTGCTATAGGCGATGATGGCGACAGAACTCTTAGATTAAAAAAAATATCTTTACCGACCTTAGTGCTACATGGTTCTTCTGATAATCTTGTTCCTTTAGAAGCAGGAAAAGATACACATAGAAATATATCAGGATCAAATATAGAAATTCTTGATGGGTGGGGGCACGATCTTCCGGAAGGAACGCATGATTGGATAGTTGATAAGATACATAATCACATAAAATCTTGTAACGAATAAAATTAACTCTTAAATAAAACTATCACCCTTTTCCATCTATAATAAGCTAATATTAAGGATGTTAATAATCCTGTTAATGCGCCAGTAAAATGTCTTCGGATGAAATAATATTTTATAAAGGCAAGGGGAAACTCAACAAAAATTCTCAAAAATAAAAATATCTTATTTTTATCCTTCAAAGTTTTTGATTGAAGTTGAATATAGCTCTCCTCCTTTTCTATTAGATGTTTAAATGATCTAACGGAATTATGATAAACATGATTCTTAAAATAAAAAATTTTTGAATTGTTTGTTTCTACTGAGTCATGAACAGGTGAATTTGAAAATCTTCCAAATCTTTTATTATATAATCTTACACATTCATGCGATGCAGAGAAAATCCTTGGTCTTTTCCAGTTTGGATAGATTGGGGTAACTTTCATTGAAAAGAAATTGTAATGATTATTATTATCATCAAAAATTTGTAATATTTCTGATTTTATTTGATCAGATAAATATTCATCTGCATCAAGATTAAGTAACCATTCGTTTTTTGCGCAATCTTCACCAAAACGTTTTTGCGGACCATAACCTTTCCACTTATTGAAAAAAACTTTACAACCTAATTGCCTAGCTAAATCTTGTGTTCCATCTGTTGACCCAGAATCAATAACAATTACTTCATCAACAAAGTCTATAACAGATTCAATTGTATTAGTTATTCTGTCTGCTTCATCTTGAGCAATTATAAAACAACTAATTGGAAGTTTATTATTCATTTTTTATCCTAAATCATCTTAATATTAACATAGAATTTACGGTGGATTATTATTTTATTATGTCATAATATTTCTATAACTATGGGGATTTTAATGAAGATTTTTATATTAATTTTTTGCTTATTTTTTTCAAATTTTTTAAACGCTGAAACAATTAATAATAATGAACAAGATTATGTAATAGACGAAGATGCTAGAGTTAGAGAATCAACTGATGAGTTAATCGTTAGAGAAATTACTATTGATCCTGAAACACACCCAGGTAATGTTCTCTATCACGATAATTGTGCAATTTGTCATGACGGATCTATACAAAAAGCACCAGCAGTTAATTGGCTTGAAATGCTTATTCCTCAGGCTTTATTTAGAACAATGAATGATGGTATAATGGCAGAACAATCTGCTCATTTATCAGAAGAAGAAAAAATACAAATTGTTGAATATATTGTAAGAAAAGATAGAAAGGATTTTCCAAAAGAAGCAGAACTTAATTATTGTAAATCAAATAGAATGCAATTTGACTTAAAAGAGGCTCCTGCACCTTATGGCTGGGGTTATAATACATCTAGATTCATTCCTAAAAATTCTGGAAAAATTGATTCCAAGAATGTTAAGAATTTAAAACTTAAATGGGCGTTCGGCTTCCCGTATTCTCAGAGGGCTCGATCCCAACCACTTTTTGCCATGGGTTCAATTTTCGTTGGAAGCCAATCTGGTGACATATATGCACTAGATGTTGAAACTGGTTGTGTAAAATGGAATTTCTCTGCATCTGCTGAGGTACGCACTGGTATAATCATGGATGAATGGAAAAATGGTACGAAACCAAAGAGGCGTCCATACATTTATTTTGGTGATATACTTGCAAATGAATATGCTCTCGATGCACAAACTGGTGAATTAATTTGGAAAATCAAAACTGATGATCATCCTAACGCTACTAGAACAGCCACTTCTGCAAAATTTGAAGATATTTTGTTTGTTCCAGTTTCTGGTCTAGAAGTTATTCCCGCATTTAATAATGATTATGAATGTTGCACTTTTCGGGGAGGTCTTTTGGCAGTAAAAGCTGATACTGGTGAAATTTTATGGAAAAAATATTCAATTCCTGTTCCTGCAAAATACTCAGGTACAACATCTGTTGGTACAAGAATGTTTGGACCATCAGGTGCGCCAATATGGACATCTCCCAATATAGATAAAAAGAGGCGATATATTTACATCGGAACTGGTGAAAATTATTCAACTCCTGCTGACGATTCTTCCGATGCTATTATTGCTTATAATATTGATACAGGTGAAGAAGTTTGGAGAAGACAAACATTAGCTGGGGATGCATGGAATCTTGCTTGTATGGGAAAAGGTTTACCAAATTGTCCCGAGGAAAATGGTCCAGATATGGATTATTCAGCAAGCTCTATTCTCATAGATTTAGGCGATAGAGATATACTTGTTGCTGGTCAAAAATCAGGATCTGTTTACGGAATAAATCCTGATAATGGTGAAATAATCTGGTCAAAAGTTGTTTCAGGTGGTGGTACTCAAGGTGGTATTCATTTTGGTATGGCTTCTGAAGGTGATGTTTTATATGTACCATTAAATGATATGAAAGATACTCTTGATGGAAAAGTATGGTTAAATAGAAAACCTGGTATGCATTCACTTGATACTGAAACAGGTAATATTTTATGGTCAAAAATTACCGATACGGAATGCAAAGAAATAGATATTAATTGTGATCCTGGAATTTCTGCCGCAGTAACTGCTATTCCTGGTGCAGTCATTGCAGGACATCTTGATGGAATGATAAGAGTTTATGATAAAGATAATGGAGATATTCTCTGGAGCTTTAATTCTTTAGGAGATTATGAAAGTATTTCCGGAACTCCAGCATCTGGGGGGAGTTTTAGTGGATCAGGTCCTTCGATTAGGAATGGTTATATGGCTATAAACTCAGGATATGGCATATATAATCATATGCCAGGTAACGCACTTTTACTTTTTACTATTGATTAGCTCTAAGAGGCAACATTACCATGTTTTTGGAAGGCTTTTTCAATGTCATTCTCTATTTCTTCGGTCAAATTAACTTCAATTGATGTTACTGCAAGTTTAAGTTGTTCCATACTTGTTGCGCCGATTATGTTTGAAGTTACAAAAGGTCTGGTTGTAACAAACTGGTTTGCCAATTGCGATGGATCAATATTATATTTTTTAGCAATATCAAGGTAAGACTGAATTGCGTCCTCGCTTCCCACTCCTTCATATCTTTGAAGTCTATCAAATAATTCCTTTCTTGATCCTTTTGGTAAATTTCCATTTTGATATTTTCCAGTAAGATAACCTTGAGCAAGAGGTGAGTATGCCAAAAGCCCGACATTTTCTCTAAAAGCTATTTCTGAACCTCCAAATTCAAATATCCTATTAAGTAAATTATAAGCATTTTGAATAGATTGCATCTTAGGTAAATCTTTATCTTTAGATTGATAAACATACTCCATTGTTCCCCAGGGAGTTTCATTAGATAATCCAATATTCCTAATTTTACCTATCTTAATTAGTTCAGAAAGCGCATCTAAGATAGATTCAATAGAATTAGTTTCTCCTTCGATATGTTGATAATTTATAGAACCACCAAAAAGACTCATTGGTCTGTCTGGCCAGTGAAGTTGATACAAATCAATATAATCTGTTTGCAATCTTTCTAGGCTTTTATCAACTGCTTCGAAGATTTGTTTTTTGGTTTGTTCAGTTGGTGTTTCATCATCCCGAAGCCAAGTGAAAGGAGCTCTCCCACAAACCTTAGTAGCTAGAATAACTTTATCTCTATTTTTTCTTTCATTGAACCAATTGCCAATAATTTTTTCGGTTGATCCCTGAGTTTCTTTTTTAGGAGGAACTGCGTACATTTCAGCTGTATCAAAGAAGTTTATGCCCATATCAAAAGCATAATCCATCTGTTCAAATCCTTCATCTTGAGTATTTTGTTGTCCCCATGTCATTGTACCAAGGCATATTGCACTTACTTCAATATCAGTAGTACCTAATTTTCTTTTTTCCATTTTTCCCTCCAAAAAAATACAAAAAAAGAACATGCTACAAATGAAAAATAAATACAAGTAAACTTTTATGCGACCTAAGCCGGAGGGAGTGATGGATTGTAATTGCTTAGGTCGCTCTATTTATATGGTTATTAATAACATTTTTTTATTGGGTGGCAGAGTGACGCATTATGGCGATCCCGATAGGATTCGAACCTATGACCTTCAGATTAGGAATCTGACGCTCTATCCTGCTGAGCTACGGGACCTAAAAAATATTAAAATAACTTACTTATTACAAAGTTTGTCAATCCAATTATGATAATGTTGTTGTATGGGTTCGTTTTTTCCAAATAAAAATTCTGTATTAGCTTTGGAGTGAATAGATTCTTGTATTTTAAAATTCATTGGATAGTCTTCATCTACTATAGCGGCTCTACTTAATTCTGCAAAGTCTTCTGCTTCTTTTATTTCTTCTTTTGTTTTTGGTTCTTTCATACATAAAATATATTGAGTTGTAATAGTTCCTTGTAAATCAGGAGTGGGAAAAATTATGCTTACTAAACAATGTTGATTTTGAATTGCTGAAATTGAAGAATTAGGAAAAACTGAATGAATTAGCCTTAAATGATTTTCAGGCTCCCAATCCTTTTCATCAATATCAGAGAGTTCATTAATATTCTTTAAACCAAAGGCAAATCTCTGGTGAGGACCGAAAGTATCATGGGCAATTAAATTAACTATAGTATTTTTTCCAACTGTTTCAGGATGAACCATATGATGATGATATCCATCTAAATAACCATCCCAACATATTTTCCACCTTGGTCCATTTATTTTCATACTTTTAAAAAGATACCAGTTTTTTAAATCAATATCATCTAACTCTGATTCAAAGCCATTCATCCATTTATTAAGATCGTATTTTATATCTGGATTTAAACATACCCAAATAAATCCAGATCTTTCTTCACAAAATAATTCAGTTAGTTTTATTTTTGATTTATCGATATCGCCAAATGTATCTGACTTAAATATATTTACTAGATTGCCCGTGTTGTTATACATCCAGCCATGATAAGTGCAGTTAAATTTTGATTTTTTCCCACTACCCTCTGGACAAACAGGTGCACCCCTGTGTTTACAGATATTTATAAATGTTCTAACGATACCATCCTCACCTCTTGTTATAAGCAAGGGAGTATCAATTACTTTTGTTGCCTTATAAGAATTATTTTCTTTTAATTCCGCACTTAAAGCTACTGGTACAGGGTGATCATAGAAAACTTTATTAACTTCTGAACTAACAATATCATTGTCAATATAGTGAGCTACTGGTTTAACCATAATATCATCTGCCTGATCAGTAGTTCCATTTAAGTTATGAGCTAGTAACCTCTTTGCAAGGCTTATCATTTTATTTCTGTCATGCGCCATATACTAATTATATACTAAATAATTGTATTTTCAGAGGATGTTTTTCTAGTCGCATCATTAAGAATAATTTCGAGTTTCTCAACAGCATTATCGTCATCTGTTTTTTCAACAACAGCTACTTCTCGTGCAAGTCTATCTCTTGCAGATTCATATAGTTGTCTTTCTGAGTATGATTGTTCTGGTTGATTGCTGTTCCTAAATAAATCTCTCACAACTTCTGTTAATTCGGTTAAAATACCAGAATTAATTTTAGCTTCATACTCTTGTGCACGCCTACTCCACATTGTTCTTCTAACTTTAGGTTTACCTTTTAATATTTCTAAAGTTTTTTTCATCTCATTACGTGATGAAACCTTTCTAATTCCAATTTCTTTTGCTTTAATTGTTGGAATCTTTAAAGTCATTTTTTCTTTATCGAATATTACATTATACATTTCTAATTTTTCTTCAGCTATTTCAAATGTTTGTATATCAGTAATTTCTCCAACTCCGTGTGATGGGTAAATTATAAAATCCCCTACTGAGTATTGTAATTTGACTTTTTTTGGAGACAAGTTTTTCGTAGGTATTTTTTTTGATACAGCTTTTTTCGCAGGTGTTTTTTTCGCAGGTGTTTTTTTCGCAGGTGTTTTTTTTCGCAGGTGTTTTTTTCGCAGGTGTTTTTTTCGCAGGTGTTTTTTTCGCAGGTGTTTTCTTAACAGTTGCTTTTTTTGAAACAGCTTTCTTAGTCTTTACCTTAGAAGAATTACTCTTGGATGTTTTAGATTTTTTTTTATTAACTTGCTTTTTTGATGTCATTTTTAAATTTCCAAAAGTTATGTAGAGGGCGGTGTAGCAAGAAAAGCTATATTTTGCAAGGAATTAGTATTAATCGCCGTCTCCAGGATCTTCACTAAAGAATTGTTGATATTTATTTTCTATACCGGAAAATTCTTCTGCATTGGAAGGTTTTTCTTTCGCTTCAGTAATATTTGGCCAGATTTCAGAAAATTTTTTATTTATCTCTAACCATATTTCTACTCCATCTTTGGTGTCTGGATGTATTGCCTCTTCAGGACATTCTGGTTCACAAACACCACAATCAATGCATTCATCAGGGTGAATAACAAGCATATTTTCGCCTTCATAAAAACAATCTACAGGGCAGACCTCTACACAATCCATGTGTTTACATTTAATACATTGTTCATCAACAATATAAGTCATAATTACTTAAATTCCTTTTTTATCTCTCCTGATTGTTTGTCAGTTATATAGAGTAAACCTGATAATCTTCTTGTAAAATTTGACTCAAATGGATCTATATTCCCATCAGCATTCACTATTTTACAGGTTAATCTAAAAATCTTTAATTTTAAGTTTTCGTCACAATTATCGTTAACTATTTTCGTCCATTTATAGATATCTGCAGAAAAATCTTCTTCTTCAATTGCTCTAGAATATAAATTATCAAATTCATCCTCTTCAATATTTAAATCTGTGATTGCGATATCTTTTATCATATCTAATTCTAATTCATCCTTATTTCCGTCAATTGAGGAAGCTCTCAAAAGTATAGCTATAATTGCTATATCAATATCTGAATTATCGATTTTGTCAGTAGTCTTCTCCTCTGTACTGAAAATTTTTTTTAAAAATTTCATCATTTTTTTATCTCTTCATCTATAAAACTTTGTAATGCTCTTGAGCACTTTTATAGTCTAATCTACTTTTTGTAAAACCATTAACCAAAACAACTAATGTTTGTTTATTAAGATTTATAGTAATTATATCTCCAGATTTTATCTTTATAGATGGTTTATAAATTTTGTATTTATTAATTCTTACATTTCCTTCTTTAATAATTCTTTGCGAGATACTTCTGGTTTTAGTAAGCCTAATTCTATAAAGCCAATTATCAATTCTTTGTTCAGACATCTCAATATTATTGTGTGTATTTAAATTTCTCATATATTCGATAATTTATCTTTTAACTTTTTAATATCTGTATCTTTAAAAATGCCATTTTTCGATTCAGAAGGATTTTTTCTGTAAGACTTTTTTTGTGTATATAGTTTTCTAGTTTTTTTTATATCAGCAAACCATATAATTTTTTTTGCATCATCATCATCTTTTTTTATTATATAACCAAGATTGTTAAGTAATTTTTTTAATTCCTGTGCGGAAGTTCCTAATAAGGAAATCATTTTATCGTTTATATGAAATTGATTTCTATTTTTATTATTTTTTATATTTTCATAAATTATTTTATCAAGCCTTTCTAGGATATCAATTCTTACCGCGTAGTTCCCTAAAACCTTATATCCACTATACTTATATAGATTTTTGAATACCTCTTTGTTGATAGTACAAGATGTAATTCCTGGCTTAGGTAATGCATTGATTTGACTTTTGATTTCTTCCAATTTTAAATTTATTTTATTGTAAATCAACCAAAGGCAAGGAATTATTGAGGTATATTGTGGTTTAAGTGCATTGTTAATATAAATAGAATATTTACCAATTATAATGCCGTATTTTTTTAACTTTCTTCTTGATTCTATATCTAGATTATCTATCTCTTTATTCATGCTTTTGCGATCAATTACACCTAATTCTTCGGCAATTCTATAAGCTATACCCTTTTCTTGATTCCTAAGATCAGATTTTTCTAACTTTATTAAACTGAATAAGTCTTGGTTAATTTTTTCATTTATCCAGTTTAAAATAATTTTTTTCAATGGTTTTGTTAGATTTTCTTCAATACCAAACTCAATAAGTAATTCTATATTTGGCTTTAGTATATTTTTGCCCTTTATCAATCTAGCTATGGGTTCATTTTTATAGTTAATAATTAGAGTATTATCTAAACTAAGATCACTTGATTGAGCTTTAATAATTTTTGTTATTCTATTTTTTATTTCATTTGTAATTATTGAATTAAGTGTATTTTGAATTTTTTTATTTGTAATATTTGTTTTTGATAAAAATTTAAGCCCTTCAATTTTACCATAGTAATCAGAATTTACCGTTACATCGCCATTTTCATTAATTCCGGCTAGATATTCATTTTGATTATCAAATTGTTGAAAGAGTCTCTTTGAATCAATATCAACAAATCTTTCAGTAAGTGCTTGATGCAGATAGTCTGATAAGTCATCTTCTATATTTCTAGTTTTAACTTGCCAATCATGAGAGTTTGTTACCCAATTTGATTTGTTTGATACAAATGACCAAGTGCGAATTTCTGATAGTTTTTCAGATATAGAATAGATATCATCTAAATTTCCTGCATTAAGTCGTTTAGTGAATTTATCTAGTGCTTCATCAGATAATTTACCTTTTTCAAGTAAGTGAAAATATATATTCTCAATTGCATTATGATGGTAGATCTCATTATTCTGTCTGAAATCAGGTATCTGGCATAATTCCCAAAAAAGCTTAAGATTATCTTGATTATCAAGAGATTTCCTAATTTTCTGATTCTCAGATAATTTTTTTAATGTTTTAAAGTCCTCTGCAGGAGGCGATTTTTTTAATAAGTGATTTCCAGAATCTATCTCTAAAGAATAAATGAGTTTCTCTAAATTATCGTAATTTAATTTGTTGTTTCTCCAAAAAGCAAATTTCTTTTTTTCGTACTCGTGATTTTCAATCGCTAAGATACTTTTTATGTCTAAATCATTTACCTCTGCAGTAACACCAAATGTACCGTTTTTTTTATATCTTCCAGCTCTACCAGCAATCTGACCTAATTCATGAGCATTTAGATTCCTATAGTGCTTTCCATCAAATTTTCTGTTTTCTGCAAATACAACATGGTTCAGATCTAAATTTAATCCCATGCCAATTGCATCTGTCGCAACAATATAATCAACTTCTCCATCTTGGTACATTTTTACTTGTGCATTTCTTGTTCTAGGACTTAGGGCCCCCATAATTATAGCCACACCACCTTTATGCTTTCTTAAAACTTCTGCAATTGAGTAAACGGAATCCATAGAAAAGGCTACGACAGCACTTCGTCTTGGAAGGTTGGTAATTTTTTTATATCCAGAATATGATAGCTTTGAATATCTTGACCTGTTGATAAACTTTATTTTTGGTACGAGTTTTTTTATTAATTTTTCAACAGTATCGGAACCCATTAAAAGAGTTTCATGCATTCCTCTCATTTGGAGAATTTTTTCTGTGAAAGCATAGCCTCTTTCTGGATCGTTTAATAATTGTATTTCATCGATTGCAACAAAATCTACTGGAATATTTGTAGGCATAGATTCTACTGTACAAATCCAATATTTTGGATTTTGAGGTATAATTCTCTCCTCACCAGTAATCATTGCTGTTCTAGAAGGCCCTACCTTTTTTGAAATTTTATCAAAAACTTCTTTTGTTAACAGTCTTAGAGGAAGCCCAATAATTCCTGACTGGTAAGATGTCATTCTCTCTATTGCGTAAAATGTTTTACCGGTATTTGTAGGACCAAGTGCAGCGTTAATATTCATAACCTTTTTTTACGGAATTATATTAATTATTCAAGCTTAATAAATCATGATGTTATATACTATATCTAGTATTTTGTATATTTGTGTTACATGGATATGAAGCGAACATTTCATGACCGAATCACTTACACCATTATTTTCTTGTTCTGTTCTATACTACATTTTGTATGCATAAATTTTTAAAACACTAATAAATAAATGTAACAAAATTCTTTTTTTTCATGTAATCTTTTTATTAAAAAGAGGAGTAAAAGTTGGATTTTGATATACCTAAAGACATTCAGAAGTATTTAAATGAATTAGACGAGTTTATTGAGAAAGAAATTAAGCCTTTAGAAAATAAAGATGACAATATTAGATTTTTTGATCATCGAAGAGAAGACTCAAGAACTGATTGGGATAGAAATGGTTTGCCTTCTGAGGACTGGGAATCTTTATTGTATGAAATGAGATTGACCGCAGATAAAGCTGGACATCTTAGATACGGGTTACCTAAGGAATATGGTGGAAAGAATGGTTCAAATCTATCAATGGCAATTATTAGAGAGCACTTAGCACAGAAAGGTCTTGGCCTTCATAATGATCTTCAAAATGAAAATTCAATAGTTGGAAATTTTCCTCAAGTTTTGATGTTTAGAGATTTTGGAACTGAAAAACAAAAAGATGAATTTATTAATGGTATGCTTGCAGGAACTCATAGAATTGCTTTTGGTTTAACTGAGCCAGACCATGGCTCTGACGCAACTTGGATGGAAACTAGAGCAGTTCCAGAGCAACGTGATGGAGTAGATGGCTGGTTAATCAATGGATCAAAGACTTGGAATACAGGAATTCATAAAGCAAATTATGATATGATTTTTGCAAGAACAAACGGAGATGATGGATCAGCATTAGGTATTACTTGTTTTCTTGTTCCAACAAATCATGAGGGATTCGTTATTGAGGAGTTCTTATGGACTTTTAATATGCCAACTGATCATGCTTTAATAAGTCTTAAAAATGTTTGGGTTCCAGACGATGCAATTTTTGGAAAATTGGATAGAGGTTTGGAATTAGCTCAACATTTTGTTCATGAAAATAGGATTAGACAGGCTGCTTCAGGAGTTGGCGCAGCTCAATTTTGTATAAATGAAAGTGTAAAATATGCAAAAGAGAGAAAACCATTTGGAAAGCCATTGTCTATAAATCAAGCCATCCAGTTTCCGCTAGCAGAACTCAACACCGAATGCGAGATGATTAGGAATCTAGTTTATAAGACTGCTTGGCAAATGGATCAAATGACTAAGCCTGAGGTTGCAATTCATCTATCAGATAAGGTTTCAATGTGCAATTACAGAGCAAATAGATTAGTTTGTAATGCTGCTGATCAAGCTATACAGGTTCACGGTGGAATGGGCTATTCAAGATACAAACCTTTTGAACATATATATAGGCACCATAGAAGATATCGTATTACAGAGGGTTCAGAAGAAATACAAATTCGAAAAGTTGCAGGTCATTTATTTAAATTTATTAAAGGTAAATCATAATATGAAAATTATAATCTTTATCATTTTTACTATTCTAAGTTTTAATTATGCATATTCACAGCTTTCTATTGATACAGATATTAATATCTTAAGAGCTCAGTCAGATGAAGGAAATGCTGAAGCTAAATTTTTTCTGGGAGCATTATATTATAGCGGTCAAGGTGTTGAACAAGATTTTTCTAGAGCGTTAAAACTTTTTGAAGAGTCATCTAACTCTGGCTATACAAGCGCAACATATAATTTGGGAGTTATTTATGCAAAAGGAAGAGGAGTTGGTGTTGATGAAGATAAAGCCATAAAATTTTATGAAAAAGCTGCATTGGGTGGTTTAGATAGAGCTCAATATGTATATGCTACATGGTTAAGGGATGGAAAAGCTACTGAAAAGAATTTAGCTTTAGCAATGAATTTCTTCAAAAAATCCTCTTTACAGAACTATGGCCCAGGTCTTTTAGAGGTTGCCAAAGGTTATGAAAATGGATTTTCTGGAAGAAGGGATTATAGAGAAGCAGTTAAATTATATAGGCAAGCAAGAGCGCATGATGATGGCAAAGAAAATTATACTTATTATAATGCTACTTATAGACTTGGTTTATTATATATGAAGGGGCTTGGGGTAGAGCAAGATAAGAGGAAAGCTTTAAGGTTTATTCGTGAAGCAAGTGAGAATAATGTTATTGAAGCTGTAAATTATCTAAAAAACATATCAAAAAATTAATTTTCTTAACCTTGACTGGAGTGAATTAGACATATAAAAACTCTTTTAGTTTAAGGATAATATGATGGCTAGAGTATGTGAACTTAGTGGTAAGAAAGTAATGACTGGTAATAATGTTAGTCATGCCAAAAATAGAACTAAAAGAAAATTTCTTCCTAATTTAAATAATGTAAGCTTAGTGAGTGAAAAATTAGATCTTACAGTCAGGCTTAAAATTAGCGCTAATGCCTTAAGATCGGTTGAACATGCTGGAGGCTTAGATAATTTCCTCTTAAAGTCAAAAGATGATAATTTATCCCCTAAAGCAAAAAGACTTAAAAATAAGATTCTTAAAAGCTAAGAAACAAGTCTCATTTTTTTTCCTAATTTACCATTATGATTTTCATCAAATAAATCTGCTAATTGTTCCGTAATTGCACCACCAAGTTGTTCAGCATCCACAATTGTTACAGCTCTTTTATAATATCTATTTACATCATGACCGATACCAATTGCGACTAATTCAATTGTGTCATCTTTCTCAATTTGAGAAATCATATGTTTTAAATGTCTTTCAAGGTAATTTCCTGCGTTTACTGACAAAGTAGAATCATCCACAGGAGCCCCATCAGAAATTACCATTAAAATCTTTCTTTGTTCAGATCTCATTTGTAATCTTTTGTAAGCCCAATCTAATGCTTCACCATCGATATTTTCTTTCAAAAGACCTTCTCTTAACATAAGGCCTAGATTTCTTTTAGATCTTCTCCAGGGTTCATCAGCTGTTTTATATATAATATGCCTTAAATCATTTAATCTTCCAGGGGCAGGTAATTTACCTTCATCTAGCCATTTTTCTCTAGACCTTCCGCCTTTCCAGGCTTTAGTTGTAAAGCCAAGTATCTCTGTTTTTACTGCACATCTTTCGAGAGTTCTTGCAAGAATATCTCCACACATTGCCGCAATAGTGATTGGTCTCCCTCTCATTGAGCCAGAATTATCGATTAATAAAGAAACTATTGTATCTTTAAATTCGATATCTTTTTCCATTTTAAAAGATAATGGTGATGTTGGATCAATAATAACTCTTGTAAGCTTAGATACATCTAAAAGGCCTTCTTCAAGATCAAATTCCCATGACCTATTTTGTTGAGCAAGAAGTTTTCTTTGTAGTTTATTTGCAAGTCTAGTTACAGCACCTTGAAGATGTTGTAATTGTTGATCTAAATATTCTCTTAATCTATCTAATTCATCAAGTTCACATAAATCTAAAGCTTTAATTTCCTCATCAAATTTATTAGTAAATATTCTGTATGGAATTTCTCTTTTTTTATTCTCTTCTGCCCCTTGGTTTTTTATAGCTTTAGTTAATTCTTCATTATCAATATCTTCTTCATCGCCTATTTCAATCATATCACTTTGAATTATTTCTTCATCATCACTCATATCCATTTCTGATGAATCTGGTGATTGATCGCTAGATTCATCATTTTGATCTTGTTCTTCTTCTTGATTATTTGATAATTCTTCGTCTTGATCTGCATTTTCATTATCATCATCAGGTTCGTCTCCTAATTCGTCTCCTAATTCTAATTCCCCTATTAACTTTCTGATATTTTTTGCAAAAGCTAACTGATCATCAATTTCGTTTGTTAAATTATTAATTGTTTTTTCTGCTCTTTCCTCTATCCAATCTTTCCAGGTTTCAATAGTTGGCTTTGTTTCATTTATTACCTCACCTGTAAGCTTTTCTCTTACAATATAATTTAATGCTTCTAAGAAATTCTCTTCACCTTCTTTTTTTGTGTAACCCAATTCTTTTCTTTTTAATTTTGTTCTTTCCAGCTGATATAAATTTTTTGCAACACCTGCCATTTCTTTTGATCCAATTGCTTCACAACGAATTTTTTCAAGTGAATTAAATATTTCACGAGCTTTTTGGCCCTCAGGTAAGTATTTCTTTGATACATTTTCTTTATGGTGTGCAATATATAAGGCAATTGAATCAGCTTCTCCTCTTAAAGAATTTAGTTGCTTGCTGCTCATGCTTTTATTTGGCAAAGGTAATCTTGCTTTAAGGCCGTTGACGCTTCCTGTTTCAGCTCCAAAGCTAACAGTTAATTCATCTTCTTTTGAAATGGAACGCATCGCCATAGTAAGCGCTCTCTTAAATTCATCAAGATCATTTTGGTTACTTGATTTCATTTTCCTCTTCTTTTGAAGTGGATTCGTAATCTTTTAATTCCTCGCCAAAGCATCTTTGGTAAAATTCAGCAACAGTATGCCTTTCGAGCTCATCACATTTATTGAGAAAAGTTAGTTTAAAACTTAATCCAACATCATCAAATATTTCTGAATTTTGCGCCCATGTTAAAACAGTTCTTGGACTCATAACTGTTGATATATCTCCATTAACAAAACTATTCCTTGTTAGTTCAGCAACTCTTATCATTTTAGAGATAATTTCTTTACCATCCTTATTATTAAATGATTTTGCTTTAGTTGAAACTATTCCTAGTTCATCTTCGTGGGGTAAATAATTTAATGCACTTACAATTGACCATCGGTCCATTTGGCCTTGGTTAATTTGTTGAGTACCATGATATAGGCCAGTTGTATCACCCAAGCCAACTGTATTTGTTGTTGCAAAAAGTCTAAAAAATGGATGTGGTTTAATTATTCTATTTTGATCTAATAATGTTAATTTACCTGAGATTTCTAAAATTCTTTGAATAACAAACATAACATCTGGTCTTCCAGCATCATATTCATCAAAAACTAAAGCAACTGGATTTTGTATAGCCCATGGCAATAAACCTTCACGAAATTCTGTTATTTGTTTTCCATCTTTTAAAACAATCATGTCTTTACCTACTAAATCAATTCTACTTATGTGACTGTCTAAATTTATTCTTACACATGGCCAATTTAGTTTGGCTGCAACTTGTTCAATATGTGTTGATTTACCGGTTCCATGATATCCCTGTATCATAACACGCCGATCGTGTTTAAATCCTGCTAAAATTGCTAAAGTTGTATCTTTATTAAAAAGATAATCTTTATCAATTTCAGGAACATAATCATTTGTTTTTTTAAATGCTGGTATAGTTAAATCCGAATCAATACCGAATATTTTTTTTACTGAAACTTCTGTATCAGGACTACCTATATCTATTTCTTTATTTGTATCAGTACTCATTACTATATCCTTTAAAATAAATTATATGATGTTTTATCAGAATTAAAAAAAAAGTTAACATAAACCTGAAGTTTTTAATTGATTATAAGCATTAATAACAAGTTTAAGTTTTTCTTCATTTTTCTTATTTTTTCCATTGATGTCAGGATGAAGGGATTTAACTATTTCTTTAAATTTATCTTGTATTTCTTTTTTTGATGGTTTTCCTTTTAGACTTAATTCTTTTAAAGCTAAGCTCGTGCCAGTTTTTCCTTTGCCGTATGGTTTATTATTTTTATTTTTCTCTTCTTCAAAAAATCCAAAAGGATCATCAAATTGATTATCTGAATAGAATTCAAAAAAATCTTTTTTTGATGCATTATGGTTTGAGCCCATCTTCCATGTTGGCCTATGTCCGGTAATTGATGATATTTGGAAATCAATAATTTCATCCTCAGTCATATCTGAAAAGAAATTATAATTTTTATTATGGAGCTTAATGTGCTCAATGCAATAAAGGTTTGTTTTGCCATTCTTATTTTTGGCAATATATTCCCCAGGCTCATTACAGCCTAAATTATCACAAGTTTTTGAGTGCTCTCTATTTTCTTGCCCTGATCTAATATTATCAAAATATTTTGAGTTTAACTTCATAAAATTTTCCAAAATTATAGTTATAATATGTTAAAAATGTATTTTAATACAAATTTAAAACTAATATTTTATGACCAAAGTAAAAAAAAATATCTTAAGCAAACTTAAAAAACATTTAGAGCCAAGCTTTATTGAAGTTATTGATGAATCCCACTTACATGCGAATCACAATCCGGATGCAAAGAATGGAGGTACGCACTTCAAAGTAAAAATAATTTCAAATACTTTTAAAGGTAAGTCGAGTATTGAGAAACATAGGATAGTTTATGAAATACTAGATTCTGAATTAAAAAGTGGAGTTCATGCTTTGACTCTTAATTTAAGTGATATAGAGTAACTACCTATTAAAAATAAAAATAAATTAATACTTTTCGGGGAGATTTGTATGTCTAAATTCAATTACTTATTGTTGTTTCTTTTAATTGTTTCTTTAAATAATGTTTTTGCTCAAGAAGTTGAGACAGATAGCAGTATTGAAGAAATTGTTGTTACAGGTTCATATTTAAAAACGAGCCCAACAGATGGTGCTTCGCCTATCGATGTAATTGATAGAGACGCTATCGAAAACTTTGGAGCAAATACTGTTGCTGACTTAGTTAGGAACCTAGCCTCAAATAGTGGTTCAGAAAATGTAGCAGATTCATTTACATCCGGTGCAACGCAAGGAACCTCAAATGTAAACTTGCGTGGTTTAGGCCTATCTTCAACATTGGTATTAATTGATGGAAGAAGACAAACTGTTGCAGGAGCTACAGCTAATGACGGTAGTGTTTTTGTAAATACTTCAATTATTCCACTAATTGCTATTGAGAGAGTAGAAGTTTTAAAAGAGGGCGCAGCATCCGTATATGGATCTGATGCTGTAGCTGGTGTTGTAAATTATATATTTAGAAGAGATTTTACAGGTTTAGAAGTTAGCTACAATCATCAATTTACAGATATTGGGAGTCAAGAAGATGATAGGGTGAGTGTTATTTTCGGTGAAAAATTTGGAAATACAAATTTAGTAATTGCTGCTGACTTTCTTGAACGTTCTCCTATGTCTAGTGCGCTAAGACCAGAGTCAACTCAATTAGGTATAAGTGGATTAGGAAATAGTTTTTTATTATTTGGCCCATCAACAGTTGATTCAGGCCCATATGCAGGAAGTTATACTCCATTTACTAATGTTCCAGATGCTAATTGTGTAGAGAACAATGGCTTTATTATACCTCAAGGAAGCGGTTCTAGATGTGGTTTCTTATATGGTCCAAGATTTAATATAGTAAATGATGAAGAACATCAGAATGTCTATGGTTCTATCAAAAGTGATTTAGCTAATGGAATGGAATTTAATGCTGATGTTTTATTTTCAAGTATTAAAGTTAATGATAATCCTCAGTCACCTTCTTATCCTGCTCTATCTTATTTAAGTCCATCTAACGCGATATTACCTGGACAAGGCGGCAATCCATTCGGTGTTCCAGTTCTATGGCTTGGAAGACCTCTTGGTTCTGCATTTCCATCACCGAACGCGCCAAGGGATATTGATAATTTGAGATTTTCTGTAGGATTAACTGGTGATCTTGGAGGCTTCGATTGGGATCTAAGATATACACACAGTGAGACAGATCATTATTTTTATCAACCTGATACAAGTACAACAAGGTTTAGTGCGGCTATTGCTGGGCAGGGTGGCACAAATGGAACAGAAAGTTGGAATTTATTCGATCCTTCAGCTAACTCGGCTTCATTAAGAGAATGGATTTCTACAGCTCAAGAGACATGGTCAGAAAATGAATTAGATGTAGTTGATCTTGTTTTTTCAGGAGACATTGGATCTACTGCTGCAGGTAATATAGATATAGCTTTTGGTCTTCAGTATAGAGAGGAGGCTTTTGATCTTAAAAGAGATAAAGGCTCTATAGTAGAATTTGATTCTGAAGGAAACTTAGTTAAACCTGCTGACTTACTTTTCTTGGGCGGTGGCTCGGAGTCAAGTGCAAGTAGAGACGCAATTGCTTTATTTGCTGAAGTATCTGTTCCTGTAACAGAGAAACTACAAGTTAATGGTGCGGTAAGATATGAGGAACTTGAGGATGATAGTACATTTGATCCTAAAATTTCACTACGTTACGAAGTGTCTGATAATTTAATATTAAGGGCATCTGCAAGTACATCATTTAGAGAAGCATCCTTATCACAACTTTATTCAAGTGGTGTTGGTTTGCAAGGAATTCAGGATTTCACTACAGATGGAACTCCAAAAGGGGGCACAACCTTTATTCGTATAGCTCAAGATGGAAATCCTAATTTATCGCCAGAAGAGTCTGATAACTTGAATATAGGTGCCATATGGAGACCACAGTCAAATCTAGAAATAAAATTAGATTATTGGTCAATCGATTATAGTGATGTTATTACAATTGAAAGTGCTCAAGGTATTGTTGCTGCAACGCCGCTTGCTCCTGCAGTTAAGAGAACTATTGATGGAACATTAATAGGTGTAACAACAGGATACTTTAACGCATCTAATGTGAAAACAGACGGTATTGATTTTGAAGTTAATTATTCTTTAGATACTAGTTTTGGTGATATAGAGCTTGGTCTTAGTGGTTCTCATATGAATAAATATGAAATACCTAACGCTAAAGGCGAAACGCAGGATGTTGTTGGATTATTTAATCATGATAATTTTGCACGGTCTTTACCTGAAACGAAAATGACTTTATCTGCTATTCTTAATAGTGGGCCTCATAAGTTAGCTTTATACGGTAAGCACATATCAGATTATAAAACTACAAGAGCTTTATCTGATACAGCTAAATCAAGAGGATATACGCAAAAAATTGATGAATGGTTTAGTGTTGATCTTCAATATAATTATACTTTTGATATGGATGATAACCAAGTTCGTTTAACATTAGGCGGTATCAATATCCTTGATGAAGATCCACCACTTGTATTTGATGCAGCTAACTTTAGTTATGACTCACGTCAGCATGATGCAAGAGGTAGAATAATGTATGTTGGGATTAAGCTCATTAGATAATAATTAGATTTCTCTCTGAATTCTAATAGATGTTATTTGATTTCTTTGTCTATCAAGAATCTTAAATCTAAAGCCGTGGAAGCTATATATACTTCCTTTTTTAGGTATTGATCTTGTTTCGTGGATAATAAGACCTGCAATTGTTGCTGCTTCATCATCTGGAAGTTTCCAGCCATATTCTCTATTTATATCGCGAATGCTCGAGTCTCCATCAACCTTTATCATATTTGCTTGTTCAGGAAGAATATCCTCATCTTCATCATCATGTTCATCAGTAATTTGACCAACAATTTCTTCTAGAATATCTTCAAGAGTAATTAATCCCATTAGAGCCCCATATTCATCTACTACAAGAGCCATGTGTGTCTTTTTTTCTAAAAAGGCAGATAATTGTTCTTTTAGACTTGTTGTTTCAGGAACAAACCAAGGTTCAACAAGGATATTACTTATTTCAAATTCTTCTTTTGATATAGATTTTTTTAAGAGATCTTTAATATGTAAAATACCAATAAAATTATCTTTATCATTTCTCCAAATTGGGACTCTTGTATATGGATTTTCTAACATTAAGGATAAGACTTTGTTATGATCAGTATCACAGTCAATTGTTAGAATATTTTTTCTATGCGTCATAACATCTTCAACTGTAACTTCTGGTAGATCAAGTATTCCACCTAGCATATCCTTATCACCTTTTTTAACGATTCCATCCTCATGGTGTATATTTATTTGCCCTCGTATTTCATCATGTGGGTCTACAAGAAGCGATATTTCTTTATTATCTCTTAAAAATAAATAAGATATTTTTGTGGCTATATTTGATATAGGCCCAAGAATCTTCATGGTTAATTCCATTGAATAAGAAGATACAAGAACCCAATAGTCATTGTATTTTAAAGCTAACAATTTTGGAAGAATCTCACCAAAAATAACAATTAAAGTAGTCATAATAATTGTTGAAATAATAATCCCAAAGTCACCGAAAATTGTTATAAGAAGACTTGTTGCTAAAGCAGAAGCTAAAATATTTATAAGATTACTTGCTAATAGCATTGTGCTAATTAAATCAGCTTTACGGTCTATTAATTTTTCTACTATTTCTGCTCTTTTATCACCACTTTCTGATAGATGCTTCATCCTAGCCTCAGATACAGCTGTCATGGC
>JBJLFK010000037.1:0-26759 GCA_045565415.1 Alphaproteobacteria bacterium
GAATTTTATGTTGCAGGAGGTGGAGTCCACCCTATTGCTAATGGAATGGCTACTGCAGCAGACTGGATGTCAGCCGCATCATTTATATCTATGGCTGGAATAATTTCATTTATGGGAAGAGATGGTTCAGTTTATCTAATGGGCTGGACAGGGGGTTATGTATTGCTAGCTCTTTTGATAGCGCCTTATTTAAGAAAATTCGGCAAATTTACTGTTCCCGATTTTATAGGTGATAGGTATTATTCAAATATAGCAAGATTAGTAGCTGTAATTTGCCTTATATTTATTTCATTCACATACATAGCTGGTCAAATGCGTGGCGTTGGAATTGTATTTTCTAGGTTCCTAGAAGTTGATATTAACACAGGCGTTATAATAGGCATGGCAATTGTTTTTATTTATGCTGTTTTAGGCGGTATGAAGGGTATTACTTATACTCAAGTTGCTCAATATTGTGTTTTAATTTTTGCTTATATGGTGCCAGCTATTTTTATCTCTATATTAATGACTGGGAATCCAATACCACAATTAGGATTTGGCTCTAAACTTTTAACAGAAGACATATATTTACTGGATAAGCTCAACCTAGTTTTAAATGATATTGGATTTAACTCATATACCGATTTTAATAAGTCAAAAATTGATATTTTTTGTATAACTGCAGCATTAATGATTGGTACTGCAGGTCTTCCTCATGTGATAGTTCGTTTTTTTACAGTTCCAAGCGTTAAAGATGCAAGGACATCTGCTGGGTGGGCACTGCTTTTTATAGCAATTTTATATTTAACAGCTCCAGCAGTATCTTCATTTGCTCGACTAAATTTCGTTAATACTGTTGATAATACATCTTATACAGATACACCTAACTGGTTTAAAAACTGGGAAGATATTGGCTTAATTTCTTGGACAGATAAAAATAAAGATGGAATCATTCAATATCGATCAGGAAATGCGCTCAAAAAAAATAAACCTCAATTTATATCGGAACGAGGGCAATATAATCAAAGATTAGTTATTAATAATCCAACATTAAATGAAAATGAAATATATATTGATAGAGATATAATGGTTTTAGCAAATCCAGAAATTGCAAAATTACCTAACTGGGTAATTGCTCTCGTTGCTGCAGGTGCCCTTGCAGCAGCTCTCTCAACTGCTGCAGGTTTACTCCTTGTAATATCCTCGGCTATTAGCCATGATCTAATGAAAAAGACGTTAAAACCTTCAATTACTGAAAAACAGGAACTACTTTTGGCAAGAATATCGGCTGCAACAGCCATAATAATTGCAGGTATTTTTGGAATTTATCCCCCAGCATTTGTTGCTCAAGTAGTCGCTTTTGCCTTTGGTTTAGCGGCTGCATCAATATTCCCAGCAATAGTAATGGGAATCTTTTCAAAAAGAATGAATCAATATGGTGCGATTTTTGGGATGTTATCTGGCCTTACTTTTACTGCAATTTATATAGTATTCTTTAAATTTATCTCTCCGGAATTAAATACTTCTGAATATTGGCTTTTAGGAATATCTCCAGAAGGTATTGGAATTATCGGTATGATAATTAATTTCTTAGTTGCAGTATTTATCTGTTCTATTACTAAACCACCACCAGTTGAAGTTTATGAAATAGTTGATAACATTAGGATGCCTGAGGGGGATAAATGACTAAATATAAACTAGATAAGCAAGTTCAGGAAAGGCTTGATGCAGTTAATGAATTAAATATAAAAATTGAAGAAATGTCACCAAATGAAGCAAGACAGATTCCATGGACGGCTGGTGATGGTGATGAAATACCTGATGTAGGATGTGTTGTAGAGATTGGAGCTGATGGTCCTTTTGGTCCAATACCAATGTATCATTATCTTCCTAAAGATGCTGCTTATGATGATGATTTACCTGCAATAGTTTATTATCATGGAGGTGGATGGGTAGTTGGATCAAGAAATGGCCATGATATTTTATGTAGACATTTAGCTAATACTTCTGGTTGTCGTGTTTTTTCTGTTGAATACAGATTATCTCCAGACTTTAAATTCCCTGTACCTCTAGAAGATAGCTATTCGGCACTTAAATTTATAAATGATAATTGTAAGGAATTATTTGTTGATTCAAAAAAAATTATTGTCGCTGGAGATAGTGCTGGGGGTAATATAGCTGCAGTTTTACCAATAATGGCGCGAGAGGATAATAATTTAAATATTATCTATCAAATTCTTCTTTATCCAGTAATAGATGGGTCAAAAAATTATGAATCTTGGAATGAAAATGCTGAAGGATATATTTTATCAAGTAATCTTATGAACTGGTTTTATGAGCTTTATCTAACCTCTGAGCAAGAGAGGAATGATTGGCGAGTCTCACCCATTTTAACTGAAGACTTATCTAATTTACCGCCCTGCTATATAGTAACCATTCTCAGTGATATTCTTAGAGATGAAGGACGAGATTATGCTTCAAAACTTAAAGAAGCAGGAAATAATGTTCAACATATTGAATATGATAATGCTGTTCATGGCTTTATGTCATGGCCACTGGATATTAAAATAACAAAGAAAGCTATTGAGGATTTGAGTAAATCAATAAAAAAAATTATCAGTTAATATATTTTTCTGAAAATTTTGCAATTTCTTTTAGTGACTTCTTTGCCTCTGGAATAGCTAAAAAACCCATACAAAATGATTGGAAAACATGGAAAAGCCCTTTCCATTCAAGAAATTCTACTTTGTCATTTCCAAATTCTTTTAAACGCTCAACTAGTCTTGTGCTATCATCATAAATTGCCTCTTCAGACGCAACTTGGACTTGAAAAGGTGGAAAATTACTCAGATCGGCAAAGATAGGTGAAATTAAAGGATTTTTTGTGCTCTCACTACCCACATATGCCTCAATTATCTTATCAAAGTTACTGTCCAGTTTAATCATTGGGTCTCTCTCTGCTCTTTCAACAACAGATTTTCCGGATAATGTTAGATCGGTCCAAGGAGAGATCAATGAAACGCATGCTGGCATTTCTAAATTTTCCTCTCGAATTTTTTGTAAAAGAGCAAGTGTAAGACCTCCTCCAGCAGAATCCCCTGCTACAAATATTTTATCAGCACTTATTCCATTATCCAGTAAATATTTATATGTGTTAAGAGCATCGTTAATAGCGCATGGAAATGGATTTTTTGGAGCTAAACCGTAAATTGGAAAATAGACATCAGAATGTGAATACTCAGAAAGGGTCGTTATTAATGGGCCATGGGTTTCAGCTCCGCATGCTACATAAGCTCCTCCGTGAAGATATAAAAGAGTTTTTTTATTTTTGTTATTGATATTTTTAAGTCTAAGAACTTCTAATTCACCAATTTTGAATTCTGAGATATCTACAAAAGTAGCTTTTTTCCACTTTGGAAAAGATGACCCTAATTTTTGATTATCTAATTTATCAATATCAAATAATGTATCTAACTTTTTTATGATACGATTTATAATTGAAAACCAAATTTTTCCTCTTATGCTAACCAACTTTATCTCCTTGAACAATTTGACTATCAATTAATTTATTAATTTCCTCATTAGAAAATCCATATTCCTGCAGAATCTCTGATGAGTGCTGGCCAAGAGCTGGCATAAACTTTGGTTCTTCGCAATGATTGTCAAGAAAGTTAGCAGGTGGTTTTGGTCCTTTTAAAAGATCTTCACCATCTTTCTTTGTGCTAATTACAGTTTGATTATTTATAACTTGTGGATCTGAAAATATTTCTTCTCTTTTATTAATTTTAGCAGCAGGAACATCATTTTCCTCCATCTTCTTAACGAGTTCATCTGAAGTAAAGTCTAAATAAGCATTTAGCAAGATTTCTTGCATCTCCATAACATTCATCAGCCTATTCTCTGTCGTTGAAAATCTCTCATCCTCTAGAAGGTCTTCTTTTCCAATTGCCTTAAGCACACCTGCAAATTCACTATCATTAATAGCCACTAAAGCAATGTAGCCATCTTTTGTTTTAACTGGTTCATAAAAATCAGCAATATTAGGCATTGGAGCCCAATCATCACCATGCCAGGAATAATTATACATAGAATCCGACCACATAAAATAAAGAGCCGTATCAAGCATGGATAATGTTACTCTTTGTCCCTTATTCGTTTTTTCTCTTTTGTATAGTGCCGCTGTCATGGCTTGAGCTGCAGTAAGTGAAGTTATCTTATCGCACATAAGCGTTTTCATATATTTAGGTTGGCCTTCAATTGATTGAGCATCACATACTCCCGCAGTGGCCTGAATAAGTGGATCATAAACTCTTCTTTTTGAATAAGGTCCAGTTTCTCCATACCCTGTAATGGACATTTGAATGATTTTTGGGTTATGTTTTTTTATATTGTCATAATCCAATCCTAACCTCTCTAATGCTCCAGGACGAAAATTATCAATAATAACATCGGCAGTTTCAATTAATTTGTAGATTATTTTTTTTGACTCTTCTTGCTTTAAATCCAAAGCTAAACTTCTTTTTGATCTGTTAACTGCTGCAAATAAAGCGCCGCTTCCTTCTTTTATAGGACCCATTACTCTTGCGTTTTCTCCTCTAAATGGAGGTTCAATTTTAATAACCTCAGCGCCCTGATCTCCAAGCATCGAAGCTGCTAAAGGGCCTGAAACAATTGTTGATATATCTATTATTTTTATTCCTTCTAATGGTCCCATCTTAATCCTCCCAAATCATGGTCTATCTAAATTATGATTAAATATTAATTAGTTTCTTTTTTCTAGCTCTAATTGAATATCTTTATGTTTCTCAGGTGTTAATTCATAACCTATACAAATCAATGAAGCCAAAAAATAAAATAACATCGGAAAAAACGCAAAAGCAAATACTAGAGACTCTCTAATAGATTCGGTAACTTCTTTTCCAGAACCAAAGCCCGCTGACTCAAGATAAAGATAAACCATGCCAACTGCTAAAGCACTTCCAAATTTTGATAATGTTGTTAAAACTGCAAAAAATAATGCAGGTCTTTTTTCACCACTTCTAAGTTCATCTGCATCAACAATGTCAGCCATCATTGCTCTAGTGAGTGTAAAGGGGGCACCATAGCCAACTCCAAATAATGTCGTTAAAAACATAACTAGCCAAAAAGCTTCGGATATATCAATTAGGTAATAAAGAGGAATATATGTGGATAAGATTACTGAACATAATAAGGCAGAAATAAATAAAACTTTATGCTTACCAATTTTATATGAAAGAAACATCCATAGCGGCATAGCTAATAAACCAGCAAAGAAATAAACAAATAAAATTCTACTTGAAATATCTCCCATTTCGAAAACATGTATTGCAAGATAAATAAATGTAGAACCAGATATTGATGAAGCAGTGCTACATAGCATTTCCGCCATTAAAACTCTTTTCAATGGATTGTTATTTTTTACAATTTTTTTAATATCAAAAATTTTGGGAAAATAAGTTCCTTTGGAACCTTTATTATCAGGAATAATAATAAGACTTATTAGGGCTGTTAGAGGAAAGGCAACTAAGAGAAAATAACCCATCCCAGCAATCATTGTCCTAAAATCATAATCTAATATTTCTAGAATAGCTGGAAAAGCTAATACAGCCATCATACCAAAAATAGATCCTATCTCTCTCCAACCATAAACTTGAGATCTTTCATTATATTTTGAGGTTAAGTCAACTCCCCAAGCTTGCTGCGTAAGGCCAACAAAAGTATATGCTAGATATAAAATAAATAACCAAAAAGCTAGATAAATAGATGTTTTTTCGCCTTCAGAAGGAATAAAAACATACCAAGAAGCAATCATCAAGACTGGTATGCCAATGACTATCCAATGCTTTCTTCTGCCCCATTTGCTAGGATATCTATCAACTAAAGCGCCCATCAAAGGATCTGTGAAAATATCCCAAAATCGAGCAACCATAAAAATAATACCAACTGTGCCAACACTTAAACCAATAGGCCCTTCATAAAATGGAGGAAGATAGACTGTAAGTGGCAAACCTAAAGCAGCAAGAGGAACAGCTAAAGCTCCATAAGAAATAAGTATTGGTTTAGTAAGTTTCTTCATCATTAACCGTTAAAAAATTTATAAGATTGGAATATTAACCTGGGTTTTTTTCAAACTTTATATCTGGATGTTTAATTTCAAGCCAGTTAGGTTTGCTATCTGTCCAACAAACCATAGTTGGATCAATATTTGGTTGTTCATCAAGAACTCCAGTTTTAATTAACATTAAACCAGGCGCACCTTCTGCAGTGCTAAAGATTTGCGAACCACAATTTATACAAAAAGACCTTGTTACACCAGCTTCACATTTATAACTTCTAGTTTCACCTTTAATTATAAAATCAGTCTCTGGAACGCCAATGATAGAGGCAACAGGACTGCCTGTAGCTTTTTGACAATCTGTGCAATGGCATAATAGAAAAAAGTTTGGTTCTGAGTTATATTCTAAATTAACACTTCCACACAAACAACTTCCTGATCCTGACATTTTAATCTCCACTGATTACAAGAACATTACACTAAAAACAAAAAAAGGGAGACATTTTTCAATGTCTCCCTTTAATTTAATTGATGTGGTAATTAATTACGCACGATCAAGAAGATATAGGATAATTCCTACTGAAATTAACCCAACAAGTCCTCCGTCACCTAAACTAGTAATAATACCAGTAAGGTTACCAACGATATCTCCACCTACGAAAGGTACAGCACTACCGAAAATAACTTGTAGCACAACTGCTACAGCAATTAATAAAAGTCCTAGTTGAACAACTTCACGTAAAAAGTTTTTAGCTGAATTAAGCATGTCAATCCTCCTTTTGCATTAATTAGTGGGATCCCTCCGAATCTTCACTTGGGTATGATTCCATATTTTTCTACCAATATTGTCAACTAAACAATCATATTTTTGACAAAATTTTGCCGTATTTGAGTTTTTAATGCTCAAAAATACCAGAAAATAGCTGTTTAATTGATGTGGATAGAAATTATGTGGATTTACATCAATATAATACCAGATGTGGTATTTTTTTAACTTTTCTAAATTATTCGGTAAAATTTGTAATAATATTATAAAGAATATATTAAATTTATAATAGTATAATACGAATCACCACTAAAAATTCATTTTAAAAATAATACCTCATAAATATTTGTATTTATTGATTTTTATTATAATAAATTATGTCTGGTGCCCACGAAGAGAATTGAACTCTTGGCCTCTCCCTTACCAAGGGAGTGCTCTACCCCTGAGCTACGTGGGCAAAATGAAACATTATTAATTATAATTTTTTAATATAATATCTCTTATATATTAAGAAATTAAACTTATAGAGAATAATTAATGAAAAATAAATCCTTAGAACGAAAAGAAAAATTAAATGATGCCTTAAGGAAAAACCTAAAAAGAAGAAAGCAACAAATTAAGAAAAATAAATTAATTGATAAAAAATAAATGGACTCACTAATTATAAATGGCGGAAAAAAACTAATAGGCAATATTCCTATTTCTGGATCGAAAAATGCCTGCCTACCAATGATGATAGCATCATTAATGACAGATGAAAAAATGACTTTAAATAACATACCTATGTTATCGGATGTAAAGACACTAATAGCTATTCTAAAGTCTTTAGGTACCAATATTGAGTATAAAAAGGATA
This sequence comes from Alphaproteobacteria bacterium, assembly GCA_045565415.1. Lineage (GTDB taxonomy): Bacteria > Pseudomonadota > Alphaproteobacteria > MED-G09 > MED-G09 > AG-430-B22. Next base: position 7,678 of record JBJLFK010000037.1, read on the forward strand.
ACCTTCATCTTCACACAAAAGAAATAATTAATCATAAAGCATCATATGATTTAGTAAAAAAAATGAGAGCTAGTTTTTGGGTTCTTGCTCCTCTTATAGCAAAGAAAGGATATGCAGAAGTTTCTTTGCCTGGGGGTTGCGCAATCGGAACAAGGCCAATAGATATTTATTTAAAAATGCTTAAAGAAATGAATATCAATTATTCAATAAATAATGGTTATATTGTAGCAAAAACAGAATCTCCTATTAAAGGCATAAAATTCAAATTAGAAAAAAAGTCTGTTGGTTGTACTCATTTTTTTCTTATGCTTGCATGCTTAGCAAGCGGTACATCCAAACTATCTAATGCAGCATGCGAACCTGAAGTGATTCAGCTTGGAATGTTATTAAATAAAATGGGCGCTAAAATTAAAGGATTAGGATCAAAGCAAATCATCATTGAAGGTGTTAAAAAGTTAAATGGAACTAATGAAACAGTACCTTCAGATAGAATTGAAGCTGGAACTTTTGCAATAGCAGTTTCTGCAACTGGAGGGGAGATCAAATTAGAAAATACAAATTATGGAGAAAATAAATTACTATTCAACATATTAGAAAAAACTGGATCAAAAATTAATAAATCAAAAAACTCAATTACTATTGAAAAAACGAATGATAAAATTTATCCAGTAAACATTAAAACTAGTCCATATCCTGGATTTCCAACTGATCTGCAGGCTCAAATTATGGCACTTATGACAATATCAAATGGTAAATCAGAAATTAAAGAAAATATTTTTGAAAATAGATTTATGCATGTACAAGAACTTGTAAGAATGGGTGCTAATATTAAATTAGATAAAGATAGGGCACTTATAAGGGGTGTAAAAAAACTAAATGGAGCAAATGTTATGGCAACAGATTTAAGGGCTTCAGCTTCACTAATAATTGCTGGACTAGCTGCAATAGGTAAAACTTCAATTAGTAGGATTTACCATTTAGATAGAGGATTCTATAATTTAGAAAGTAAATTAAATAATTGTGGCGCATCAATAAAAAGGATTAGCGAGTAATGGCTGAAGAATTAAAATTAAAAGCTTTTGATGAAGATGGACTGACTATTATTTCTTCATTATGTCAGGATTCAATAATCAAAAAAAATGAGTACGATTACGATGAAAAATCTAAGAGATTTGCTATTTTAATGAATAGATTTTGTCATGAAGCAAGAGATAAACAAAGAATAAGAACTGCTATTCATTTTGATTATGTTGAAAACTTAAAAACAAAAAATATCAATAAAGATGATAAAGATGAAACGCTTGTTTTATTAGCAATTAAATTTGATGAAATAAAAAAGCCAAGTGGATCAATAACTTTAGAATTTTCTGGAAATAAAGCTATTAATTTGTCGGTAGAGAATATAGAAGTATTTTTCACAGATATTGGAGATCCATGGTTAACAGCTAAAAAACCTAATCATGATAATGAGTAATGTTAAATTTATTAAGATATAAAGACGAAAATTTTCATATCCGTATTGCTGAGATTATAAACTCTAGGAAAAACTTTGATGAAGATATAACTAATCAAGTTAACGATATAATTTTGGATATAAAAAATAATGGCAATATAAGTCTTTTTAAATATATGTCTAAATATGACAATGTAGAATGTTCTGCAGAGAATATTTGCTATAGTAAGGAAGATATTTTATCGGCAAAAAAAAATTGTACGAGAGAAAGTATTGAGGCAATCAAACTTGCTAAAAATCGTATTGAAGCATTTCATCAGCATCAATTACCTGAAGATTCAACATATGAAGATCAAGAAGAAGTAAGTATAAAAACTAAATGGATTCCACTTGATAGTGCTGGAATTTACATCCCCGGTGGAACTGCTTCATATCCAAGCTCAGTATTAATGGGTGTAATCCCGGCGCAAGTTGCTGGAGTTAAAAAAATATTTGCGACAGTTCCTTGTCCAAATAATGAAATAGATCCTCTTGTTCTGGCAACTTTGGATTTATGTGGAATTGAAAAAATATACAAAATTGGAGGCGCTCAGGCGATAGCTGCACTAACATGGGGAACTGAATCTGTTGAAAATGTAGATATAATTATTGGGCCTGGAAATAAGTGGGTTGCCGAGGCAAAAAAACAGGCTCTTTCAAATATAAATATTGATATGTTAGCTGGACCAAGCGAAATATTAATCTTAGCAGATGAAAATAATAGAGCAGATTGGGTTGCAGCCGATCTCTTATCTCAAGCAGAGCACGATATTTCTGCTCAAGCAATTTTAGTTACTGATAGTGAGAATTTATTAGAAAATGTTAATAAAGAATTAGTCAGCCAAACAAAGGAGCTCAAGAGAAAAGATATAGTTAAAAAAAGTATTGCTGAAAATGGTTATGGTATTCTTGTATCAAATATTAATGATGCAATTGAGATTATTAATAATATTGCTCCTGAGCATTTATCAATATTGTGTAAAGAAAATAGTCAAATAGAAAACAAAATCACTAATGCAGGTGTTATATTTTCTGATGAATGGACTCCAGAGTCTATGGGTGATTATATTATTGGTCCAAGCCACATTCTACCTACAAATGGAATGGCCAAAAGACAATCAGGCTTGTCTGTTTATAATTTCTTGAGACGCCAATCAACTATCTCAAGTAGTAAAAAAACTATAACTACTCTTGGTCCTTCAGCAATGTTATTGGCAGATTGTGAGGGTCTGGATGCACATGCAAATTCTATAAAAATAAGAATAAAAGATTCTTAAATGTCGGATCAAAATAAGAATTATATTAAGAAAATAAATTTAAATTATAAAGATGGTGAAAGTATAGCCGAATTTATTTCTTATGAAAGGCAAGCGGCTATTCATGATCTAATTAACGAAAATTCATTTTCAATAAATGAAGACGACATTAAAGGACCGTATGTTATTGAGATAGAGATTAGTGACAATGTACTAATTGTAAATATAACTAATGATAATCAGTTATATTCAAAAAATTATAGAGTTCCGATCAATTCGTTAAAAAAGACTGTTAAAATCTATCATTCAGCTTGTAATTTGTATTTCAACTCAATTAAAAAAGGCTCAATAGATAAAATAGAAGAAATTGAGAAAAATAGAAGAAATATTCACAATGAAGGTGCAGATCAATTGATTAAAATTACAGAGTCTCATTTCACTATGGATCACAATACTTCAAGAAGAATGTTTACACTTTTATATTCTTTGTATATCTAAAACCAGAAATTTGACTATAAAAGATTGTTTGATATAAACGATTAAAGGAAAAAAATTGGCTAAAGAAGAATTACTAGAATTTCCAGGTGTTGTAACGGAATTATTACCTAACGCAACTTTTAAGGTTAAATTAGAAAACGATCATGAAATTATAGCTCATACTGCAGGTAAGATGAGAAAAAACAGAATAAGAGTTCTTGCAGGTGACCAGGTAACAGTGGAAATGACTCCTTATGATTTAACAAAAGGTCGTATCACATATAGACATAAGTAGAGTAACTTATGGAATCCAAAAATTGTCCAATTTGTAAAAATAATTCCAAAGAAGAATACATTCCTTTTTGTTCAAAACGTTGCTCTCAAATTGATTTAAATAGATGGTTGGGTGAAAAATATCATATTAGCGTTAATGAAGAAGATGGTAGCAATAATTAAATTTAGGGTTGTGAAAAAGGTGTCTAAAAGTTTATATTGCATCATTCAATTTTTAAATACGCCCAGGTAGCTCAGTTGGTAGAGCAGAGGACTGAAAATCCTTGTGTCGGTGGTTCAAATCCGCCCCTGGGCACCATTTAAGATAATTATTAAATTCTAATTTAAATCATAGTGTATTAATATTTTAAATTATGGATATTTCTTTTGAATTCTTTCCGCCAAGCTCTAATCAAGCTGAAACTGTATTATGGGAATCAATTAAACTACTTGAACCTTTAAACCCTGATTTTGTATCGGTAACTTATGGCGCAGGAGGTACTACTCGCGAAAGAACACATAATTGTGTCAAAAAAATAATTGAAGAAACAAATCTTGAACCTGCGGCTCATCTAACATGCGTTAACTCCACTAAAGATGAGATAAAAGAAATTACCGATAGTTATAAAAAAATAGGCGTTAAACACATCGTTGCTCTTAGAGGGGATATGCCAAACTTTGTGGATTTTGAACCACATCCTAGAGGCTATAAATCATCCATTGATTTAGTTAAAAATTTAAGTCAACAGGACTTTAATGTTACTGTAAGCGCATATCCTGAAAAGCACCCAGATGCTTCATCATTTGATGAAGATATAGAATTCTTAAAAAGAAAAATTGATGCAGGTGCAACTCTAGCAATTACTCAATTTTGTTTTGATTTTCAAATTATTCTTGCTTATCGCGATCTACTTCAAAAACATAATATAAATATCCCTATAATACCTGGAATAATGCCAACTACTAATTTTAAAGGTATTCAGAAAATGTCAAAACAGTGTTCGACATCTATACCAAAATGGCTTGAAAATAAATATATTGGTTTAGAGGATAGGCTTGATGAAAGAAAAAAAGTTTCTAAAGAAGTTGCGATAGATTTTTGTCAAAAACTTATCAGCAATGACTTTAGAGCAATTCACTTCTATACATTAAACCAGTCTGAGTTAACTCTATCAGTTTGCCAAAGTTTAAATATTAGAGATGAATAATTAAATGAAATGGAATCGTAAAAAAAGAATTGAAGAATTACCAAAGCTTTTAAAAGAGAAAATACTCTTATTGGATGGAGCTATGGGGACTATGATTCAGGCTGAAAAACTTACCGAAGAAGATTACCGTGGTAAAAGATTTAAAGATCATAAAAAAAGTCTTTTTGGAAATAATGATATTTTATCTATCACTCAACCCGATTTAATTTCAAATATTCATTTAGAATTTCTTAAATCTGGAAGTTCAATTATTGAGACAAACTCTTTTTCATCTACAAGTATTTCTCAGGGCGATTATTTTATGAGTGATTTAGCTTATGAATTAAACTTTCAAAGCGCCAAAATTGCTAGAGGAATTTGTGACGAGTATGAAAAACAATTTCCTAAGGAACCAAAATATGTTGCCGGTGCAATTGGGCCAACAAATAAGACTACATCCTTATCTCCAGATGTTGCAGATCCAAGCAAAAGAGACATAACATATGATGAACTCTATGAAAGTTATTATGAAGCAGCTAAGGGTTTAATAGATGGCGGAGTAGATTTAATTTTAGTTGAGACTATTTTTGATACTCTCAATGCGAAAGCTGCAATTAATGCTATTAAAACATTTTTTGAAGATAAAAATATTGATCTTCCAATAATTATTTCTGGGACAATAACAGATCTTTCGGGAAGAACATTATCAGGTCAAACAATAGAAGCATTTTGGAATTCTATTAGACATGCAAAACCTTTTGCTGTTGGTATTAATTGTGCTTTAGGCGGAAAAGAAATGGCTCCTTATGTAGCTGAATTCTCTAAAATTGCCGATACACATATTTGCATCTATCCAAATGCTGGATTGCCAAATGAAATGGGTGAATATGATGAATCTCCTTTTGATATGTCTAATATTCTAGAAAATTTTGCAAAAGATGGATATCTAAATATTGTTGGAGGGTGCTGTGGGTCAACACCTGATCATATAAAACAGATCTCTAAACAAGTTAAAAATTATAAACCAAGAAAGTTACCAAAAATAAAAAATATTATGCGCCTTTCGGGATTGGAGCCACTAAATTTAACTAAAGAAATACCTTTTGTAAATGTAGGTGAAAGGACAAATGTTACAGGATCCCTAAAGTTTAAAAAACTAATCTTAGAAGAAGATTATAATTCAGCTATAGAAGTAGCAAGACATCAAGTTGAAAATGGAGCACAAATCATTGATGTAAATATGGACGAAGGAATGCTCGAGTCAAAAAATGTTATGGAGCATTTTTTGAAAATTGCTTCAACAGAACCTGACATAGCTAAGGTACCATTTATGATTGATAGTTCAAATTGGGAAGTAATTGAAGCAGGTTTAAAACATATTCAAGGCAAGGCTATTGTTAATTCTATTTCACTAAAAGAAGGAGAAGAAGAATTTATTAAACAAGCTAAATTATGTAAAAAATATGGGGCAGCTATTATTGTCATGGCATTTGATGAAAAAGGTCAGGCTGACACAGAAGACAGAAAATATGAAATTTGTAGAAGAGCGTTCGATTTACTTACAAAGAAAATTGAGTTTCCTGAGGAAGACATAATATTTGATCCAAATATTTTTGCTGTTGCAACAGGCATTGAAGAGCATGGAGATTATGGGAAGGCATTCATAAATTCTACAAAAAAAATTAAGAAAGAAATGAGAAATGTTCATGTTTCTGGTGGCGTTTCAAATTTCTCTTTCTCTTTTAGAGGTAATGATACAATAAGAGAAGCAATGCATTCGGTATTCTTGTTTCACGCAATAAAAAATGGCTTAGATATGGGAATAGTGAATTCAGGTCAATTATCAATTTATGAAGATATTGATAAGGATTTAAAAAAAACTATCGAAGATGTTCTTTTTAACAGAGATAAAAATGCTACAGAAAATCTCATTCAATTAGCTGAAAAATATAAAGGCACAAAAAATGAAATTAAAGAAAAAGAAGTAAAATGGAGAAACGAAAATATATCTGAAAGACTTAAGTATTCTCTAGTAAAAGGTATAAGTGAATTTATTGTGAAAGATACAGAAGAAGCCAGATTAGAGTTTGGAAACCCTATAAAAGTAATTGAAGGTCCATTGATGGATGGCATGAATCATATTGGCGATTTATTTGGCTCTGGACAAATGTTTCTTCCTCAGGTCGTTAAATCAGCAAGAGTTATGAAAGAAGCTGTTGCTTATTTAGAGCCGTTTATGGAAAATGAAAAAAAGACTAAAATACATTCTGGAAAAATACTTCTTGCTACAGTTAAAGGCGATGTTCATGATATTGGCAAAAATATTGTTGGCGTAATTTTACAGTGTAATAATTATGAAGTTGTTGATCTCGGAGTCATGGTGCCGGGTGAAGAGATTCTGAAAAAAGCTATAGAAAATAAAGTAGATATGATTGGTTTATCTGGATTAATAACACCTAGTCTAGATGAAATGTGTTCCGTAGCAAAAGAAATGGAAAAAAAGAATTTCCAAATACCTCTGTTAATAGGTGGCGCAACTACAAGCAAAGTTCATACTGCAGTGAAAATTTCTGAAAATTATCTAAAGGGACAAACCTTTTATGTATCAAATGCAAGTAAAGCTGTTGGTGTAGTTAGCAATCTATTATCTAAAGATAAAAAAAGTGAGTTTACAAAAAATACATATGATGAATATTTGAAGATAAGGGAAAACCATAAAAGTGGTAAAAATAAATCTAGAAGGTTAAGCATATCTGATGCCAGAAAAAATAAATATAGCGCTAATTATAACGACTACAGTCCAAAAAAACCGTCATTCATAGGGAATAAAGTTTTTACAAATTATAATTTAGAAGAATTAAGAAAATATATTGATTGGACGCCATTTTTTCGTTCATGGGATCTTCATGGAAGTTACCCAAATATTTTAAAAGATAAAACTATTGGTTCCACAGCTCAGAATCTATATAAAGATGCCAATAATTTATTAGATGAAATTATTGATAATAATTTATTAAGCGCTAAGGGTGTAATTGGTTTTTGGCCTGCAAATAGTGATAAGGATGATATTATCTTATTTAATAATGATAAAAGAAATTCAAAACTAGCTATTTTTCATACAATAAGACAACAAGCTTTACATTCAACAGATAGACCAAATTATGCTTTGGCTGATTTTATTGCGCCATTATCAAACAACAACAAAATTAAAGATTATATTGGGGGCTTTGCACTAACATGTGGACATGGGGAAAATGAATTATCTGAAAAATTTAAAAAGGATTCTGATGACTATAATTCAATTATGACAAAAGCTTTAGCAGACCGATTGGCTGAAGCATTTGCTGAAAGAATGCATGAGAGAGTCAGGAAAGAATTCTGGGGATATTCACCAAAGGAAAATTTGAGTAACGATGACTTAATTAAAGAAAAATACAGCGGAATTCGTCCTGCGCATGGTTATCCGGCCCAGCCCGATCATACTGAAAAAGATAAATTATTTGAGATATTAGAAGCTACAAAGAATATTGATGTATCCTTAACTGAAAGCTTTTCAATGTCACCTGGGGCTTCAATATCTGGATTATATTTTAGCAATCCAGAAAGTAATTATTTTGGAGTTGGTAAAATTAGTAAAGATCAGGTTAAGGATTATGCTAAAAGAAAATCAATGACTTTGTTGGAATGTGAAAAATGGTTAATGCCAGTTCTAAATTACAAGTAAATAATAATTTATTAAAAATAATAATAACATTTTCTCTTGTAGTCTTTTTAAGTTCCTGCGGCTCTCCTACAACAGTGATTACAAGAGGCGATACATCAGTAATTGATAAAGAAAGAATAATAATGCAAGGCATTGCTTTGGATACTTATTATAAACGGTTCGAGAAACTCAACAACTTAACCTATCCTCTATTAACGAAATCAACTGATTTTTGTGGAAACCGAATAAAATATGATATTGGTTTAAAAACAATTTCAATTAATCAAATTGATAAAAGATTTCGAAAAGCTGCAAGGCAGAAATTATTAATAACTGAAAGTCAAAAAGTTCTATTCACTGTTGGTGATTCTCCTAGTGCCAAAGCCGGTATAAAATCCGGAGATACTATTTTGGAAATAAATACCTTAAATGAACAATGGCAGAATGATGATATTTTCAAAAATAATGAAAAAAAGAATTATTCTATGGAAATCGTCAAAATTTCTATAGTACGTAAGAACAAAACAATGGAAAATGAACAACAAGTAGAATTACTAGAGTTTGAAATTTTACCTAAAAAAATCTGCAATTATGGAGTAGTTCTTTCGCAAAACGACTCTCTCAATGCTTATGCTGATGGTAATAATCTATATCTAACAACAGGTATGCTCCGATTTGTAGATGAAGATCGCGAATTACAATTTATCTTAGCTCATGAACTTGCTCATAATATTGAAGGACATATAGACAAAAAGGTAAATAATTCTATTTTAGGAACAATAATTGATATAGCAGCTGCGGGAGCAGGTATTGATACACGAGGTAGTTTTGGTGCAATGGGAGCTCAAATGTATTCACAAGATTTTGAAAGAGAAGCAGATTATGTTGGTTTATATATTTTAGCTAAATCAAATATAGATTCCTCAAATATTGAGAATTTTTGGAGGAAACTTGCTGCAGAAAACCCTGGTTCAACTATCAACTATAATTCAACACACCCTACATCATCAGAAAGATGGGCCAATATAAGGGCCGCACAAAAAGAAATTCAATATAAAATTAATAATAACCTTGAACTTTTACCTGAAAGAAAAGAAAAAGATTAATGCTTAATTCAATAAAAAACTGTTTCAATACAGAAGACTTTAGAAAACTTGCAAAAAAGAAGCTTCCCTTTCCTGTATTTCACTATATTGACGGCGCAGCAGATGATGAAGTTAGTTTGAGAAGAAATACTCAAGCATTTGAAGAAGTTGATTTAGTTCCAAATGTTTTAAAAGGAGTTGAAAATATTGATATTAGTACAGAACTTATGGGTAAAAAAATAAGTTCTCCACTATTCTTCTCCCCAACAGCTCTCCAAAGATTATTCCATCATCAAGGAGAAATTGCTGTTGGTAGGGCTGCTGAGAATTTTAATACTTTTTTCGGAATATCATCTCTAGCAACCGCTAGCATAGAAGAAGTTGGTAAAAAGTTTTCCTGCCCAAAAATATTCCAAATGTATATTCACAAGGATAAAGGTCTTAATGACAGCATGATAGAGAAATGCAAAATTAATAATTTTGATGCATTAGCAATAACCTTGGATACTGTTGTCGGCGGAAATAGAGAAAGAGATCTTCGAACAGGTTTTACATCACCACCAAAATTAGATTTTAATAGCTTCTTAAGTTACGCCTTTCATCCAGAATGGACCTTAAACTATTTATTTAGAAAAAAATTTGAATTACCTCAACTTCAAGATTTTGTGAGTGAAGGTACTAATATTAATATTTCTGTTGGTGATTATTTCTCAACGATGCTTGATCAAAGTATTACTTGGAAAGATATTGAAGATATAAAAAATCAATGGGGTGGTCACCTTTGTTTAAAGGGTATTATGTCTGTTAAGGATGCAAAAAAATGTGTTGATGTTGGTGCTACAGCTATAATGATTTCTAATCATGGTGGAAGACAATTAGATGGATCAAGAGCCCCTTTTGATCAACTTGCAGAAATAGTTGATGCCGTAGGAGACAAAATAGATGTTATTTGTGATGGGGGAATAAGAAGAGGAAGTCATGTTCTAAAGGCTCTTTCCCTAGGAGCTAAAGCATGTTCAGGTGGTAGATACTACTTATACGCACTTGCAGCTGGAGGTTATGAAGGGACTTTAAGAGCTTTTCAACTTATGCAAGAAGAAATTATTCGTGATATGAAGCTTATGGGATGCAAATCTCTTAAAGATTTAAATAAAGATAACTTAAGATTTAGATAATCTTTATATTTTAAAAGAATTAGTTTAAGAAAAAAAAATGATTTTAATTATAAATGTCCTTACTTATTTAATCGGTTTATCCTGGGTGGCCTTTGGTGTGCTTGGAATAATAGATCCAGAAATATTTACAGAAAGCGCATGGGCAGCTCTACATGTTCAAATAACTGGTCAGTTTGGTATGAGCGATATCCGCTCGTTTGGAGGTCTTCTTACCGCACTTGGACTCGGAATAATCTATGCTTCGCATAACTCATTAGGTAAGAAAAGCTGGTTTTCAGCTTTCGCGTTACTAATGTTAGGATTAGCTATTGGAAGATCAATAAGCCTTTATTTGGATGGTTTAGACCAAACTTTAATAATATTTGCGATAATTGAGTACTCTTATGCCCTGATACTTTTTATAAAATCAAGAATCTAATCTTTAAGAAAATTTATTACATCCTTCCAAGCCTTATAATCCTGTAAAAAGAAACCATGCCCACCTTCATAAAATTTTTTCACTGAATTTGGGATTTGCTCATCTAAAATATCAATATTATCTTTTGGAGCAATACCGTCATATAGACCACCCATAATTAAAGTTGGGCATTTGATACTCTTTAACAAGTCGATAACATTATGATCTTTTCTGGCCCCAAGCTGTAAAAGCTTACCATTGTTTTCTTTTGATTCTGGACTTCTTAGATAATTTTTTATTTGATCAGTTAAAATTTTATATTCTTTAGAATTTTTCTTTATATAATCTGCATTAATTCTCAAATCTGAAATAGAAATAAACTTTCTTACATATTCTTTATCATCGATAATTTCCTCTAACTCATGTAAAGGAAAAGAATGATATTTTTCGCCTCCAGGAGAAGTACACATCAATACTAGTCTTTCGACTACACCAGGATAATTAATTGCTAAATGTTGGGCGACCATTCCTCCAAAACTTACGCCAATTATATAAACTCTTTTAAGATTAAGTTTTTCTATAAAACTAAATGCATCATCAGCATAATCTTTCATACTATATGGACCTACTGGAATTTCACTTTGTCCAAGACCTCTTTGGTCATAAGAAATTAAATGAAAATTATTTTTTAAATCATTATCAAAAACATTTGGTGATTTCCTTAAGTCTCCACCTGTTCCTGAGATGTATAGAACTACTTTCCCTTGACCAGCAGACTCATAGTAAATTTTTATATTTTTAGTATTTATAAAAGGCAATAATTAGCTCTCAATGAAAGGAGTTAATATATCTTTTGTAACAAGGTCATTCTTGATGTTTTCTCTTCCAACCCAATCATCCACTGTTTGATGATAGTAATATATTCTTCTTTCTTGATAATTTAATGGCATTTTTTCAAAAACCCCAGAGTCATGAGACTTTTGCATTGGCTCTAAATTTTTAAAATCTTCTTCCATTATTGAATAAAAAGAAGTTTCCTGATCAATCCAATATTGTGGTTTCTCCTTACCTTCCCATTTCGGGCCTAATTGTAAATATTCAATTTCAGTTTCACGAAGACTTTTTGGCCAAAAAAGGATTGCAACATAACCAGAGGTATCTGTAGGAGTAATAAAATTAGGAAACATTGCATAAGCAACATTTGTTTCAGCATGAATACTGTCACATGTTTCGATAAATGGAACAAAATCTTGTCCTTCAGCACCTAACATTCCTCCATCGAGGTTTATTCTTTTTGGAGTAACCATCCTTGAATGACCGTTTTTTAGCAAGCCTGCTGCCATGCCATTACCATCTAATAAAATATTAACTGTATCTTTATGAATGGTTGGTGAATGATAAACCTCCATAAAAGCATCTAGGCATGTTTTCCAATTGGCTTTTACAAGAGTACTATTTTTCCAAATTGTTATTAATTCTGAACTTTTAAAACAATCCATCTCTGAAGCTACTGGTTCTAAGAATTCCATAAGACTACCTGGGTCTTTATCTTGAAGCGATATAAATACCCATCCATCCCATGTGTCACAATGAACTTGCTTTAAACCTCTACAAGAAAGATCTAATTCTAAAAAATCTCTTTCATCAGGAACTCTTAATAAAGATCCGTCAAGATCGTAAGCCCAGCTATGATATTGGCATTTAAGTAGTTTTGTTGAGCCTTGCTTTTCCCTAACAACTGGAGCACCTCTATGAGAACATGTATTGTAAAAAGCCTTAATGCTTTTATCCTTCTGCCTGACAATCAAAATATCTCTTTGTAATTTATCAAATATTTTAAAATCTCCAGGATTAGGAATCTCATCCTCTCTAAAAACCATAAGCCAAGATTTTAAGAAAATATTTTTAAACTCAAGGTCAAAAAATTCTTGATTCGTATATCTTTTACCTGAAATATCTGGAATCTTAGGAAATCCATCTGGATATGAGTTGCGCTTGTACTCATATTCGATTTGTTTCCTTACTTCATTTATTTTTTTTGTTTTCATGCGTGTAAATATAAAAAAATTATATCATTTGTAAATATAATTAACTTAAAGTTAGTTATTTCTTTGTTTAATCGCTTCTAAATTAGACTCATGTTTATCACGATTAATTTTATAGAGACTAAAAAAGTAGACGGATACTAAATAAAATAAAATATAGATAGGTAAAAATAGAAAAACAACATTTACTAATATATTATCATCTACTTCGCTTGGCTTAGCGCCCTCGGGTAAGCCTGCAATTGAAGTTACCAACCCTGCTAAGAATATACCGAAACCTGAAATAGCTTTTCCAGAAAACCCTACTGTGGCAAAAAATAAACCTTCTGATCTTCTCTTAGTTGCTAGCTCAGAATCTTCTACAATATCGGCTATCATGGATGATACTAATATTGTTGATGCTACTGCTGTCATAACTTCAAGAAAAAAATAACCGCACATGATCCAGAGTAAATCATATGAACCAAATTCAGGCATATAACCATATATTCTAAGTAAATAAGGAAATGGAACAAAAAATATTGCTATTAGGGAAGAATAAATTGCACCCTTTCTCTTGCCAATTTTTTTTGACAAATAAGTAGATAGTGCAACAGCTCCTAAAATACCTGGAATAACCCCAACAACGCCTGCAATGCCAATTTGTGTAGATGAAAAGCCCCAGAAATAAGTATTAAAATATATATTTAATGCTGCTGAAAAGCCTGCGGCCATACCTGAGAAAATACCGCCTATAAAAAGCACTATAAAAGAGGTATTCAATAATGTATGACGTAATTCTTTTTTTATATCGTCAAAATTTTCATTCTTAACTGGCTCTTCTAAATCTGGAATAATTTTATGTAATCCTGCCGAAGATAAAAGCATCGAGCCAAATATTAGCCAAGCACCTACAAGACCGTACATTTGGTGGCCAGCAGGGTTTAATTGTCCATCAGGATAAGCAATTGTTGGTGTAAGAAATACAAAGTAATTAAGTAAGGACATTGCGTTACCGCCCATCCAACCAAAGAAATAACGAATGGACATTAATTTTGTCCTTTCATCATATCCTCGCGTTATTTCAGGGCCTAAGCTCTGATTTGGTATCTCAAAAAGAGTTGTACTTGTTCTAACAAAAATAGTCATCACAAGGAGATATATAAATAAATTTATATCTTCAGAAAAAGAAGGTGGATTCCACAGCAAATAAAAACTTAAAGGTACGGGAAGAAGAGCTGCATACATATAAGGATGTCTTCTTCCAAAGTTTGAGCGTGTATGATCTGATGCATAACCTATTAATAAATCAGAAACAGCGTCTATTATCAGAGCAATCGCAATAGCTAAAGATGCCATCCAGCCAGGTAAACCAAGAACAATATTATAATAAAATAAAAGGAACCAACCAAAGGCGTTATTCTTGATGCCAAAAGCAACAGATCCTAATCCATATAACATAAAATTTTTGTTACTTTGCATTATGCTTTCTTAATTTTAATTATTCTTTTTTGCAGTTTCTGCAGATACTTTTATTTCCTCTGCAATATTAATTGCTTCCTCTGGAGAAAAATCCATTGGAATCTCAATCTTATCTGAAGATACAAATATTCTAACCATGCCTTTATTAGTTGGACCAATTTGTATATCTGCAACAATATCGCTTTCTTTATTAATTCCTGATTTTTTCACATGAAACCTAAATTTTTAATTACCTTCTAATTTTGCTACTGCAGCAGCCACTGAAGCATCTATTTCATGGCTTCTAGGATTTCTTCTAAGCGTTAAACCACCATTAACTTGAAGGTTTTGACCAGATAAAAAACACTCATCACTGCATAAAAAGACTGCAGCAGCAGCAACATCTTCAGATGTTCCGATTCTTCCAAGCGGATATTCTTTTTTAAATGCATCCTCAAGGCCAGGTGCCGCCATAGCATCGGATGTCATTGGTGTTGCTGTTAAACCTGGTGAAATGGAATTTGCCCTAATACCTCTTTCACCAAACTCATTTGCTATAGTTCTTATAACATGATCGATTCCAGCTTTCGTCCCCATATATGCAGCATGATTATCAAGCATAATAGTTGCTGTGGCAGAAGAAATTTGAATAATATTTCCACCATCTTTCATTACTGGAATACATGATTGGAAAAATTGATAGGGCCCTTTGAATTGAAGATTCATAATTTTTACCAAGTCTTCTTCAGTACTTTCTAGAAAAGGTGATAAATAACCCCAACCTGTCGCTTGAATTCCTATATCAAGCTTTCCATGAAGATCTACAACTTTAGATGTCATAGCATCAATATCTTCTTTCTTTGTTATATCACAAACAGCATAATCTCCGCCTACTTCACTAGATATTTCTTTAAGTGACTCTTCATTTCTACCTGCTACAACAATCTTAGCTCCCTCTTGAGCAAATCTTCTGGCCATTACTTGACCCATATTATCTTTTCCAGCTGCACCAAGAATAAGTGCCGCTTTATTATTTAATTTTCCAGACATCATTTTTCCCCTTAATTAATAAATAAGAATTACTTTCTATCAGGTAGATGTAAAAATAATACTACAATTCCTGCAATAATACATAGAACCACATTTATAGAAAAAGCCAAGGTATAATTACCAAAAGTATCATAAAGCCATCCCGATAATGGAGCAGCTGTAATCTGCATTGGAACCATAAATGGGCCAACTAAACCTCTTGCCTTTCCAAAATTAGAGTTACCAAAGGCTATTGCAAAGGTTGAATTCATTAAAGGTATAGTTCCCCCTAGCCCTAAGCCCATCACTATGACAGAAAACAATAAAAGTAATAAATTATCAGCAAATATTAGAGTTGCTATCCCTAAACCATGAAAAAATAATGAAACTAATATTGTTTTTTTTGCACCCAATCTATCTAATAAATTTCCGAAAATAATTTTTCCAAGTGCAGCATTAAATGCCGCTACAGAAAATATCCATGAAGCTTGAATAGGGCTAAAACCAAGATCCTGAGAATATATTGGTATATGGGTATAAACGCCTAAATTAGCTGATAATTGTAAGGTAAATATTATTGTTAATATCCAAAAAACTTTCTTTGAAAGAATTTCATTAAAGGTAATAGTTTCGCTTTTTGTTACTTGCTCAGAAGTATCTATATCAGTCTTGCCATCAGGCTGTTGATTAACATCTTCAGGTTTATCAATAACAAATTTATATGCACAGTATGAACAAACAATAAGAACAAAAATACCAAAAATAAGATATGCACCTCGCCAAGTAAAATTAGAAATTAAAAAAACAGCTATTGGTGGTATTATGACTCCAGAAAAAGAAAGACCTATGGCTGCGTATCCTAAAGCCGCTCCAATTTTATCTCTAAACCAGTTTGAAATTAATTTTGATGTACTCAAATTACCAAAAATTACCATTCCTAATGAAACAAAGGCACCATAAATAAATAAAAATTGGTAAAAACTCTGAGCTACAGAAAGTAAGGTTAGACCAAATCCATATATTACTGCACCAACAGCTAAAACCTTTCTTATCGAGAACCTGTCTAGAATATATCCCATTAAAGGTGAATATAATCCTGCAGTTAAAATCATGACGGAGACAGTAAGAGAGATAAGAAACCTACTCGCAGAGAATTCATCTTGGATAAAACTAAAAAAAACTGCATATGCATAAAAGGCAAGACCGCCAGAAATGAAATCAATAAAATTAGCGCTGATTATCATGCGCCAACCAAGAAATTTTTGTTTTGTTGAGTCAGTAGTCATATAGTAAATTCTTTTAAAGTAAGGAAATAGAATAGAAATATAATGACCTATAAGAAAGAACTTTTTTTGGTTATGATATAGAATTGAAGAAATAAAAAGGATATTAAAATGCCCACGCTAAAAATAGATCCACATAAAAGCTGGATCCCTCTCAGAGAAAAAGCTGATGAGATTTCTAATGAAAAACATAAAATACTTCTAAATGAGGTAGCTAATCACATGGAAGCAGAAATTAAAGGACAGTTAGACCCTTTAATGAATACCCTTACAGCAGAACCTGTTTACCATTTTTGGAGAGTGAGCGATGTGAATATGATTCTTAATGGTTATGAAGAAGTATCTAGTTTTTATAGTAATATGTTTCAAAATGGTGGTGAGCAATTTGAGGTTGTTACAAAACGAATTATTGTTAATGATGACGGCGTTATTACCGAAGGTAAAGTTAAGCAAGTTTATACAAAAGATAATTTAAAACTAATGGGATTAACAACAGATACTTTCTCGGAAATTGATAATAGTGATTTGTGGCTAAGTAATACACAGTTAATTACAGTATGGCCATCTGATCCAGATTTAAAATTAGTCGGTGAGGATATTTATTTTGGCGAGAATCCGATGGAAACTCTAAAACCAATCAATGAAAATGAAATACCCGATTATTATAAAATCAATTAGCTTTTTGTCTTATATGTCCATACTGAAACAGGTATACTAAGTAAATACATTACTCCAATTACATTTATTGCTATCCATAAGAAGTTTATAAGTGATAGATAAATGAGAAAAAAGAACAGTGAAAAATATATATAATTTTTTCTACCTATTTTTATTTTAAATTGCTTTGAAGAGAATGTTGGTAAGTTACTTACTAACAAAATACCGATAATAAAAATATAAATACTTAAAAATATTTCATTTTCTTTAGCCCAATTAAAGCCTAAAAAGCTTTGTACTAGAGGTAAAATTAAAAGACCACAACCTGCTGGAGTTGGAACACCACTGAAAAAACTTGATATATCTTCAGAGTTATCTTTATTTAAATTAAATACCGCAAGTCTTATACATGAAAATACAACAAATAAAAGTAAGGCTATTGAACCTATCACTTCATTCTGATTAATAAGACTCATATAAATGAGAATGCACGGAGCTACTGCGAAAGATAGAAAATCCGATAGAGAATCAAGTTCAGCGCCTAACTCTGATTCACTTTTCAGGACTCTAGAAAAAAAACCATCCAAAGCATCGCAAGCTGAAGCCAAAAGAAGACATATAACACTTACCTCAAAATTATAATCTAAAGAAAACCTTATAGAGCTTAAGCCAAATGAAAGACCTGCAAGAGTTATAAAATTTGGTATTTGTGATTTAAAATCTATTTTTTTTATTTTTCTCATAAACTATCTTTCAGCAATAATTGTTTGGCCAGCAGCAACAATGTCATTTTGATTTACTTTGATTTTATAATTTAATGGTAAATATATATCTACTCTTGAACCAAAGCGAATAAGTCCAATTCTCTCTCCCTTTTTCATAGTATCATTTTCTGAAATAAAACTTAATATTCTCCTAGCTATTAATCCTGCGATCTGGACTACTATTATCTTTTCATTATTATTATTGATAATTATTGAATTTCTTTCATTATGCTCACTGGCTTTATCAAGGCTTGCATTGAAGAATTTTCCATTTTTATAAATAATTTTCTCTATCTCTCCACTAACAGGACTTCTATTTACATGCACATTGAAAACATTCATAAAGATACTTACTTTATTCATTTTATGATTAATATCTGTTTCTATTGGCGCAATATCTTCTCCGATAAAACAGATTTTACCATCTGCTGCACTTAATACCTGGTTATCTTGCGAGTCAAAATATCTTTCTGGGTCACGAAAAAACCATAGAGTAAATAAAGAGAGAAAGAAAAAAATTAAGAATATAATTTTAGTTATAAAAAAACTAAAAAAAGAAATTAACATGAAGATTAAAAAAAACTTCCATCCTTCGCGGTGTATTCCTAAGTACTTCTTGTTCATTGACGAAATCTATATTTTTTAACTTAAATAGTAAATAATATGTTTAAGACAGAAATTAAAAGAAAACTTCATACTTATTAGCTAATATGATATGAAAATTTTGTGTGCAGCCGTAGCTCAGTCGGTTAGAGCGCCTGATTGTGGATCAGGAGGTCCCTAGTTCGAATCTAGGCGGCTGTACCATCCCAAAAATAC
>JBJLFK010000038.1:0-26440 GCA_045565415.1 Alphaproteobacteria bacterium
CCCATCGAGCCTTCTGGATATATTACCCATTCATGCTCAGCAGGTCTTAATGGTCTTGGCCCAAGAGGTGTCTCGGTCATATTCTCTCCAGCAGTATTTTCAGTTGTATCTGATCCCATAAAAGTTGCTGAGGCTGATAATTGCTCCATATCTGGAACAAGCCACCAATGCTCAAAAAGGCATTTTTCTGGATCTGTCGGATGTGGCTGAGGTCTTTGAAACTGAATCCCATCAGGAGTCATAGTAATATCATAATTAGGAAAACAATTATAAAAATAATAATCAGTTAATTGTTCATCAGTTAAAAATTCATAATGCCAAAAACCTCTATCTTTTGCTAATTTCCTCTTTTGGCCCTGTATAGCTAGCCTAGTTTCTTGAGCTTTTCCTTTAAAATCCTCAGGATTGAGATCCCATGCCTCTAACGCAGCATCAAGAGGAAAATTAACCTCATTTGGTGATTGATCGCCTAGTGCAGGTTTATGACCAGGCATAAGCATTCTATTATGACCATTATCATACATATCAAATTGCGAAAATTTATAATCATTTTCGATATGAACTGACAGCTCAGGATGTAATGTTGGTAAATGATATGACTCATTAAAATTATCGTGAATTATCTTCCAATTACAATCAACTTCGCAAGTAAGATTTAAAACCCTTATATATTTTTCAGGCTGATAAGGACTCATATGACTGATTAAGGGGTTAAGAGCTTCTTCAAATTTCTGAGGCTTTTCAGCAAGAGTAACCCAAACAAAACCAAGAGCAACTTCGCAATGAATTTCTTTTAATTTAATTTTTCCACAAGGATTACCACCATCAAAATCCTCAGGATCTTGAAGGTTCCTTAAAATTCCCTCAGTATCATACTCCCATCCATGATAAGTGCATTTAAATGTATCTAAGGATCCATTTTCAACATGAACCAATATATTTCCCCTATGGGGACAAACATTATAAAAAGCTTTGATAGAAGTATCTTTTTGACGAACTACTAAAATTTCTTCCAAACCAATCTTATAAACAAAAAAATCATCGGGTTCTGGTATCTCAGATGCAATCCCCGCAATCTGCCATACCTTTGACCACATATGATCCCATTCTTTCTGCATAAATTCTTTTGAATAATATCTTTCGCCAGAAATCCTATCTCCTCTTAGTTCAGGATCAGGATGCTTATCTCTTGGAGTAGGTATAATTTTATTCATTATAATTATTCTCCATAAAGATTGCTAAATGATCTCTTAGAGAATTTCCATTCACTATTTTCTTTAATGCATTCATCATCATATTGACCACAAGGTCGTAATTCAGTCCCATCAGGTAAAACTGCTGTTTCGATAGTATAGCTTCTCATAAAAGCCTTATCTCCATCAATATTAATAAAACCAGGTTGGGCGATCATATGTACAAATGGATATCCTTTCATGGCTTCATTCCAAACATTAACAATTGTTTCCTTACCTTCATTTTTGATATCTAAATGTGGAATTTCCCAGATAGCGTTTTCTGACCATGTACTACCCCATATGTTAGCATCTCTTTGATTAACTCCGTCACAATATCTATCTAAAAGCTCTCTTATAGCTAATTTTTCTTCAAAAATACTCATTGAAAATCCCCCATTTGAATAAATTACAAAGCTCAATTAATTTATAGTCTAGGTTAAAATATAATGAAATTACAGTTTTTTTTGAGTAAAAAAATTATTTTAAAAAATATCATTTTTTCTTGCTAAATTAAATAATTAACATAAAAAATAGGAAATGCTATATATGGTGTTGATATGAGTGAAATAAAAAAAGAAAATCAAAAGCTTTCAGTTGTTAAAACTGGTGACGAAAGATCGCCAGATACAAGCTATACAGAATACTTAATGGAAGATGCAAAAACAGTGCCTGAATTTATGGTTGAAGAAACTTATGAATATCTTGGCTCTGAAGATATTGATACTTCCAGATATATTTCTAAAGAATTTTTTGAAAAAGAAAGAGACTGCATGTGGACTAGAGTCTGGCAATTTGCTTGCAGAGTAGAGGATATTCCTGAAGTTGGCGATAGTCTTGTTTACGATATACTTGATTGGTCTTTTTTAATTGTGAGATCTGAGGAAGATAAAATTCAAGCTTTTTATAATAGCTGTTTGCACAGAGGTAGAAGAATTAAAACTGAACGCGGATTTGGTAAAGACCTACAATGTCCTTTTCATGGTTTTTGTTGGCATTTAGACGGATCATTAAAATTTACTCCTGCTCCATGGGATTTTCAGCACATAAAAGATAGAGATTTTAAGCTTCCAGAAGTTAGGGTTGAGATTTGGGAAGGCTTTGTATTTATTAATATGGATGATAAAGCTGTCTCACTAGAAGAATACCTTGCTCCTCTTCCAGAACATCATAAAAGATGGAATCTAGGTGATTGTAAAAAAGTTATTCATGTTTCAAAAGTAGTTCCAGGTAACTGGAAAACAGTCCAAGAAGCATTTATGGAATCTTTTCATGCGACATTAATTCATCCAGAAATTTTACCTTTCCAAGCAGATGAAAATGCACGTTATGATATTTACGGCGATCATATGAATAGAAATATTGCTTTAACAGGGAAACCAAGTCCAAATCTTAAAAATGTAGATGAACAAGAAATATTAGATACCATTTTCTATGGATCTGGTCGAATGGCCGCAGATGATAAAATACTTGTTCCAGAAGGAGAGGAGGCTAGAAAGGTAGCAGCTCAAGCTATGAGAGATGCTTTTGAAGAAGCCGATGGACATGATTATTCTGATAAATCTGATGCAGAAATGCTTGATGCCATTGTATATAATGTTTTTCCTAATTTTTCACCTTGGGGTGGTTTTCCAAGAAACCTTATTTATAGATTTCGACCAAATGGGAATAGAGAAGACTCTGCAATAATGGAGGCTATGTTTTTACAAAGAAATAACAAAGATCCTGATAAGCAAGAAAAATACGAACCAATCCCAATTCACTATTTAAATGATGATGAAAACTGGGATGATGCTGAAGAATTAACTGGTATAGGTTTTATTTTTGATCAAGATATGGGAAACATACCTGAAGTTGAAAGAGGAATTCGAGCGAGTAAATCTGGTAAAATAACATACGCAAATTATCAAGAAAGTAGGCTTAGACATTATCATCAAACAATGGACAAATATTTTGCAAAGGGTCCTTTTAAACCTTAAGCAGTACTTCCTCCATCAACAGAATAAACTGAGCCTGTAACAAAAGAACTATCATCACTTGCAAGAAAAAGCATTACTTTGGCTACATCTTCTGGTTTACCATATCTGCCAAGTGGTATGTTAGATAACATTAAATCCTTCGCTTGATCTGACTCTCCTGGCATCAAACCTTCTTCTAAACTTCTCATCATTCTTGTTTCTACAGGCGATGGATTAATTGTATTAACTCTTATATTCTGTTCAGCACATTCTTTTGCAGCAGATTTCATTAATCCAATTACGGCATGCTTACTTGTTGCATATGCACCTATTTGTGCTGCACCAGATAAACCTGCAATACTAGAAGTTATAATAAAACTTCCTCCTCCCCTAGCGGATAAGGCTGGAATAGAAGCTTTTAAACCCAAAAAAGGACCTTTTACATTCACAGCCATCACTTTATCGAATTTTTCTATATCGTAATTTTCTAAAGTATTTACTTCACCCTCAATACCAGCATTGGCTACAAAAATATCTAAACCACCAAATTTTTCTTTAGCTATTTCTACAGCTTTTAGATTATCCTCAAAGGAAGTAACATCACCCGCATAATAACTTAGATGATTTGAACCAATTTCTTGGCATAGTTTTTTTAAATCACTTTCATTTAAGTCAAAGAGCAACACATCGGAACCTTCATTTAAAAATTCTAATGCTGTTGCTTTTCCTATTCCGCCAGCCCCTCCAGTAATTATCGCTACCTTATTATCTAATTTTTTCATCGTCAAAATCTACTAAGAGGTGTCTTTAACTAAATTACTTTGTGAAGGAAGTGATGAAAAATCATCTCTTTCTTCACCAAAAATTCTCTCAGGACTTACTGAATCCATTGTTCCTTTTTTATCATCAGGGTCAGTGTAAAAACCAAGAACATACCCACCTTTTGAATATCCAATAAGAGCTCTTAGTTCAGGTGAAAAATTCTTCGCAACCTCAGGAGGGTGAGATAGATACTGATTCTCTTCTTGCCTTAACCAATTCAAGGTATAATGCATAAAAACTCCAGTTCTAATCTCATTATCAGTAGAGTTTTTTCCACCTCCATGAAGAACAGTTCCAGTATACAGCAATACTGAGCCAGAAGACATCTCAGCATAAGCAATTTCATCCTCATTAGGGACTCTATCTTTATCCCATTTATGTGAACCTGGAACAACTTGTGTAGCACCATTTTCTTTAGTAAAATCAGTTAAAGCAAAAATTGTACTGAAATGAGTTTCTATTTTTCTTGGAATATATCCGCCCCAAATACCCCTATCTCGATGAAGTATCTGCTTTGATTCTCCAGGACCAATACTGACAGCAGAAGTGAAGTGAAGTTGATACCCATCACCATAAGGTTCAAGGAAATTACAAGCTAGATTATTTATAATGGGATGAAGAGCTAGATTTTGACAACCTACTGATCTTGCCAATAAGCCTCCTACTCTTTTAGTCTCAAAACCAGTAAACTCAGTCTTTCCTTTAATATAATTATTTAAATAAGGATCTAGCTCATCTTTAATCTGGCTTAATAAATCATTGTCTAGAAAATCATCTAAGATTAATGCTGCATCTTGATCAATGACACTCAAAATATCCTTTTGAGATGCATCTGCTTTCAAGTGTTTTATATCAGCCATTTATCAAATCCATCGCCTAACTTTTTTCATATATACTGTGAATTCTTCACCAAAGAGCTCAAGCATGGCATTCTCCTCAGGAATAATTTGAAAATAAGTAATATACCCAACAAATAAAGGTAAGAATATTAAACCTACAATTAAACCATTATAAATTGATAAACCTAATAAAAACAACAACATACCTAAATACATAGGGTTACGTGTAATCTTAAAAAAACCATCAGTTACTAATTTGGTGGTCTCATTAGGTTTCATAGGATTAACAGTTGTATCTTTCTTTTTAAAATTCCTTGCTGAAGAAAAAGTTACAATAAAACCTAATGATATAAAAAATAGTGAAATATATATTTTAAAAGGTAAATCGACATATGCAAAATTGTCTGAAAAATAGAAAATCATAATAGCAAATAATATTGTTACTACTGGCGGTGGTATTTTTGTATTCAAAAACATTATTGCTGACGAATTCCTCTAGAAACTAATCTATGACGATATATTTTCCAATCTCCATCAACTCTCTTCATATCTGTTTCATATGTTGCCCAAAGAGTAAGTATTTCACCCTCAGGTTCTTTAAGATAATGTAAAGCCTGAACATCTGTTCTGCAATGGGCGTCATCACCATTAATTGAGGCAAGCTGGGGGCCTAGCATATGTTGAGTGGGGCCATAATTTGAGAGTGCACCTTTCACATATTCAACCCAATTATCTCTTCCATTTATAGGTTCTTCACCAAAATCTAAAATCTCGACATCTTCGATAAAACATGAAGAATAAAGATCAAAATCACGCTCATCAACACCTGCTGCATATCTAAGCATAACATCTTGCAAAGCAATTCTATCCGCTACTTGATCACTCATAGTCTTCCCCTTTAAAAATATGTTTTTATTTAAGCATAAATTTTGGCATAATTTAAATAATAAGTGAGAATAATAAAACAATGTCAAAAACAAAACCTTTCAAAATCGAAATTGATGATGAAGATATAAATGAATTAAGAAGCAGAATCGAATCTACCCGATGGCCAGAAAAAGAAACTGTAAATGACTGGAGCCAAGGAACCCCTTTATCTTATATGAAAGAAGTTAGTGAATATTGGATTAATAACTATAACTGGAAAGAAAGAGAAAAGTATTATAATTCTTTTGATCAATATATTACGACTATAGATGAACTTGATATTCATTTCGTTCATATTAAAAGTGAAATTGAAAACGCAACACCATTAATTATGAGTCATGGTTGGCCTGGTTCAATTGTAGAATTTCATAAAATAATAAGACCGCTTGTTGATCCTATTAATCATGGGGGAAAAGAAGAAGATGCATTCCATGTTGTTTGCCCTTCTCTTCCTGGGTATGGATTTTCTAGTAAACCATCAAAGAACGGTACAGGGGTTGATAAAATTGCTGAAATTTGGAACCAACTAATGAATAAAATTGGTTATAAAAATTACTTCGCACAAGGTGGTGATTGGGGTTCAGCCATAACAATTGCTATTGGAAAGCAAAACAAAGGTAATTGTTTAGGGCTACATGTTAACATGCCTTTTGCTCCACCAACTAAGGAGGCTATGGAAAATCCAAGTGAAAGAGATAAAATTGCATTTGAAGGCTTAAATTATTATCAAGAATGGGGTTCTGGTTATTCAAAACAACAAAGCACAAGACCGCAAACCTTAGGGTATAGCCTAGTCGACTCGCCAATAGGTCAAGCGGCTTGGATAATTGAAAAATTTTATGAATGGACTGACTGTGATGGTCATCCCGAAAATATCCTCACAAAGGAAGAATTAATTGATAATATTATGTTTTATTGGTTAACAAAAAGCGGTGCATCTTCAGCACGTCTTTATTGGGAGAGCTTTGGATCATTTGGAGGTAATCCTGACGAAAAACTTTCATTACCAATTGGTTGTAGTATCTTTCCAAAAGAAATCTCTCGTACCCCAAGAGCGTGGGCAGAGCAAGTTTACTCAAATATTGTCTATTGGAACGAGTTAGACAAAGGAGGTCATTTTGCAGCCTTTGAACAACCTGAACTTTTTATAAATGAAATAAGAAATTGTTTTAGAGCAATACGCGACAATTTATCTTGATTAATTAATTGCGCTTTAAATAATAAGAAGTATTTTTAATTTTTGGTAGGTAGGGAGCAACCAATGATTAGAGTATTCTTAATTTTTTCAACCTTATTTTTCTCATACAACCTTTCAGCTATGTCGACAGCTATTGGGCATGGTCCTATAGGTTTAATGGCTGACAATTTTCATAAAAAAGGGGAATGGATGATATCTGTTAGAGTATCAAATATGGAAATGAAAAAAAATATGCTTAATGGTAATACAATTTCTGACAAAGAGCTCCTACAACAGCCTAATCCATTTTCTGAAATGCCAATGATGCATAATGATTCATATTTTAAAACTCATAGACACCCACACATGGGTGAACCTAAAATGCCGGATAAACTTAGCGTTATTCCCAGAAAAATGACAATGAAAATGATTATGCTTGGCGCAATGTATGCACCATCTGATAAAATAACTCTAATGGGTATGGCCATGTTCAATGACAAGGAAATGCAATTAGATACATATAGGGGGATGATGAATAGAAATTATTTAGGGTCTTTCGAAACCTCATCTTCAGATTTATCAAAAATATCATTATCAGCATTATTTAATCTCCATGAAAATGAAAACTCAAGATGGCATTTAATAGGCGGATTAGAAAAAAGTATTGGTGAAAATGCAAAAAAAGGAATGGTTTTAACGCCAATGAATACAAATACTTCAATTACTTTACCATACGGCATGCAACCAAGTGATAAAGCCTTAAGGTTATTAGCTGGAGTTACAAATGTTACTAAAATAAATAGTTTTGTTTTAGGTAATCAGATTTTATTTAGAAAAAGCATAGAAGAAGAAAATTGGAATTTTGGTGATGAATTTGAATACAACCTTTGGTTTCAAGGCTCATTTAATGACAATATTTCTTATTCATTAAGGTTAAATTATTCAGATACCGATACAATAGACGGTAAAGATAAAAATATAATGGCTCCAGTACAAACAGCAAATCCATATAATTATGGCGGTGAAATTTTAAATCTTGGTTTAGGTTTGAATTTCATAACTAATTTTTTACCAGGAAAACATTCCGATCGATTAGCCATCGAATTCATACTTCCAATTGACCAAAATAAAAATGGTTTACAGATGAAGAATGAAGCCAAATTTATAATAGGTTTTCAAAAGTCATTATAAATTATATTTTTATAAAAAAATTCAAAATTGTTACAGAAATTACTGTTATTAAAATGCTTATTAAAAAAGCCATATAAAAACCAAATTTTGAAATGACAAATGGAAAAATTAAAAACATTGGTATAGTTGGAACAATATAAAGTAATGTATAAGACATATGGGATGAAATTTTTTCATCTGAGTTTCCATCATAATACATCCATAAAATAACAAGTAATGTCATTATAGGCATTGCAGCTATTAGGCCGCCTAGCTTATCATTAACTTTGGCAATTTCACTAATAAGGACTATAAGACCGGCAGTCACTATTATTTTAATTAGTAAAAAAATCATGTTTAATTTATTTTTGTGATTTCAATTTTTTCAGAATTAAGAGGTAAAATTACCAATGTTCCATCCTCAGATAATGTCCATTCCTTTCTTATATCATTTACACCTCTAACAAACATACTCTCCATCAAAGCATTTCTTGGCGCAGGAGTAAGATGATAAAAAACCAAATGCTTCACATTAGCCTGATTTGCAATTTCAGCGGCCTCAATAGGCGTTGTATGATAGGTCACTATATCAGCCATAATTTTTGCAGCTAAATTATTACCAATTTTTTTATTTTCATTTTCAATAATTTTTACAATATGATTAGCTTGTGCCTCATGAAACAAAACATCAGCATTTTTAGAATTCTTAATTGTGTTTTCCGTAGATATTGTATCACCGCTTATTACAATAGACCTTCCCTTATATTCAAAACGAAAACCTAAAGCCGGTTCAATCGGATCATGAATTACCTTGAAAGCAGTTACTTTCAAACCATTATCGTCAATTATAATTGGATTTGATAAATCAATGGTAAATGTTTCGTATCCAGCAAAATTAAGTGGAGCGACCTTATTACCGTGGTGCTCATTTCTGAATTGGTAATCTAATTTATATGCGTCCTCAAAACCATTAACAACATCTTCAACTCCCTCAGGTCCATAAACTTTTAATTTTTCAGATTTAGTAGGATTATTAACCCATGTATTTAAGTGTAAATCAGCAAGATCAGATATATGATCAGAATGAAGATGTGTAAAAAGAACGGCCTTAACAGGAGTTAGATCTACTCCCCAATTTCTCAAATTACTAATACTGCCATCACCAACATCAACTACATACAAGTTTTGACCAGCCTTAATGATAATGCAGGTTTCAGCTCTTCCAGGTGAAGGTAAAGGAGATCTACTGCCACAAACTAAAGCACTTAGTCCATCATCAGGTAAAGAAACTGGATTTGAAAGGACATTTTTTATAACATTTGTTACCACTCTATCCTGAATTGCAGGAACTCTAGATAAAACGAATAAGCTAATTAGAAATATTACTAATATAAGAATTATATATTTAATTATTTTCAATTTGCTCTCCTTAAAGATAAAACAAAAAATATTGTTAATAAGATCAGAATGTATGGAGCCATATAAAAACCAGGCGTACCTGCTGTATTATAATCATTAATCACATCACCGCCTCTACCAAAAAATGGATAATAAATAACTCTTAATCCCCACTCAAAAATCCAAAATAAATACATTAATGGTATAAATGACCGGTATTTAATGATTGCAATCCAACAAGCAATACAAAAAATTAATTGGGCAAATCCCCAAATAGAAAAAAAACGATAAATTAATGGCATAGGATCGGGATCACCCGTCAAAACAACAATATTTGCAATTTCATGCAATCCAAAGGGTTCAAAAAACATGTGTATTGCTGAGCGCCAAGTCATAAGAGCAAGAAATAGTATAAGTGCCCATAGGGCTATTCTATTTCCTGAATAGTTATTGTTCGCATTTTCAGGAAATATCTTATTAAGAAAATCTACCAACCAAACTCTCCTGTTTTAGTTTCAATATTAAGTTGGCCTTTTAAACCTGCGGCACGATGTTTTTCACTTTCTCTATAATCCGCATCCATAATCATTTCCATCATAGCTTTTCGGCTGGGATATTTAGCAATTGCGATTACATCCCAAAGTTCCCCTACTTCGCCTAACATCAACCGTTCAACTCTTCCTGAAAATATTGGTTCAGCTCCAACTTTTTTGAGATGTCCTTGCACTTCTTGTCCATAAATCAAGTAAGCCTCTTCACCGGTTAAATTAGTTTCCCTTCCATCTTCATATTCTGCTTTATCTTTAAATTTTAATAAATTAACCATATATATAGGTGTATCAATATCACCTTCCATAAAACCTTTCATTTGCTCATCATTTGGTACTAATGCATTTTTTACTTCCATAATCTCAACTCCATTAATTTCTTTTACAGATAATTCCGACCTCTCTCCATACCCTCGCGCTTCAAGAATAAGGGGATATATTTCAAAAATAATATTTGCTCGATAATGCCAACCAACACTTAATAAAATTATACATACACTAATAATAATTACAAAATTCTTCATTTATTTTCCTTTATAAATTCTATTAGAATCTCTGAAAGTTTTTTAGACCTTTTCCATTGAAAAAAATGGCCACCACCAATATGAGGTGCGCTTTTTGCATTTGGACACATATTTAATACATCTTGTTCAATTCCATTTGTTACAGGATCATCACCGGCAAAAACACTTAGAAATGGTTTGTCCCATTTACTAAAAAATTCTCTTGCTTTCTTCTGTTCTTCAAGAGATTGATCAGGAATTATAGGCACTTGACTTGGCATTGCTCTAGGGCCCATTTTGTAACTTGGGTCTGGAAATGGCGCCTCGTATGCTTTTGCTATATATGACTTAAAAGGAGAAGCGCTATATTTTCCTAATAATATAAATATATAATTTAAAAACGTTGAAACTAATGATCTCTTTTCCATTTGCATAGATTGTATGAAACCAATGGGAAGATCCTCTGTATCCCAACAAAATTTCTGCCAGTACATAAATTTTAATCCAGGATGTGTTTTACCATTATCCATTTCTCTCACTTGTTTAGCCATAGATAATGGGTGTAGCTTTATATCACTCTCTCTAAAGGTTTTTATTTCCTCAACAACCTCTTCTGGTGCATCTGGATTATAGGGAAGTCCGGTGTTACCCATTGAAACCTTTGAAAATCTATGTGACTCCCTCGCAACTACTCTTAACCCAATTAGCCCACCCCAATCCTGTCCAAAGAAAGCTATATCTTTAAAATCATTAGCATTTAACCAGTCAACCATCCAATCGACTTGATTTTGATAACTGTAATCAGATCTTGAAGCCGGCTTATCAGACTTTCCATAACCCGGTAAATCAGGGGCGATTACTCTTATTCCAGCTTTTGTTAAGAAGGGTATCATTCTTGAGTAGAGATAACACCAAACTGGCTGGCCATGCATTGCCAATAGAATAGGTCCATCTTTAGGCCCTTCATCTATGTGATGTATTCTTAATTCACTTCCATCCTTAGTCTTAATATTGGTATAACATGGTTCATAAGGAAAATCGGTTATTACATCAAAACTTTTGTCAGGTGTTCTCAATATTTTCATATTTACTCCTTATCTATCAGTAATTTTTCACAACCCGTTTCTGTTAAAAAATTAAAAACCTTTGTCTTGTCATCTTGCTCAAGCTTATTAAATTCATCTCTAATCCATTCTAAGCACTTAACTTGATAGGGAAATGTTTTTTGTTCCCATATTTGGTTATCAATTTTTGTTGACCAAGTTTCTTGACCTTCTTTAAAAGCTATTGAATTTGCAATCATTGCAGGCACATATCCATGACTCAATTCCTCAAAAATGGAGAAGGTTGTTTCTGGAAGATTTTCAATTGATAAAAGATGACTTGAGTCTTCATTAAAACCTGATAAATCTTCCATAATATCAACCCAAGCAACAGCCCTAGGTGATAACTCAAGAGCTATTTCTCTTGATGTTGGATCAAAGCCAATGAGTTGGGTCATTTGTCCATAAAAAGCAAAATCTGATGACAAAGGCTTATTACCTAATAAAAAGGGGGTAGTTTCAAAATGATTTTCTAATAATGCTAGAAATCTTTTATAACTCCTTTCAATAATATCTGCAGTTTTTTCATTGGAACCAACAACCCATAATCTACTTATCTGCAAATCAGTAATGTATTTTTTAAAATCTTTATGTGCTTTTTCTTCTAAGTTCACTGAGTGAAGAAGAGGCAATATATTGCCAGCATTATCAATATCCCTTTGAAAATGCCATCGATAATGGAACATGTATTTAGTTACCCATTCATCGCCAAAATCTTCAAGAATTGAATTTAATAAGGCAAGAGATTTATTTTTCGGAATAATGCCTCTGTCAGACTTATTAGACTCAAGTTTTCTTATTATGGGTGTTGTATCACAAATAGCCGTAACTTCACTGCCATTATGTAATAAAACTACTGGTAAAAGTGTAGGTTTGGGAGTCTCCAAACCCATCGAATTTAATATTTCTTTGGCATTACCCCAAATTACGGAATGTTGAATATTCCTATACCTTAAAGCTGATAGCATTTTCCTAGTGTAGGGTGATGCTGGTACGCCAATTATCGTTATTTTGTTTTTATTTTCCAATAATATATACTCCTATCTATAATAAAAAATAACAAGTAATAAAGGTCGGTTATGAGTCTTATCAAAGAAGAGTTACAAACATCAAAAAAAAATTTAACGCAAAGAAGAATTGTTACAAATGATATTAATTTGGATGATTTAAAAAATGGAGAAATAATAGTTCAAATTGAAAATTTTGCTTTCACATCTAACAATGTTACATACGGTGTTGCAGGCGAAATGATGGGTTACTGGCAATTTTTTCCAACTATGAATGATCCTGAGAACATATGGGGATGCATACCAATGTGGGGTTTTGCAGAAATAAAGTACTCAAATAATAAAGAATTACAAGTCGGAGAAAGACTTTTTGGTTATTTTCCAGCATCTAATATTTTGACTTTGAAACCGATAAAAATTTCACAAAAAACTTTTATAGATGGCGAAGAACATCGAAAAGAATTACCTCCAGTTTACAATAATTACATAAGATTAAATAATGAAGACAATTATAATAAGGATAATGACAATATAAGAGCTCTTTTATTTCCACTTCATGTAACATCTTTTTGTTTATGTGATTATCTTCAAAATGAAAATTACTTAGGGGCTGAACAGGTGATCATAGTGAGTGCATCTAGTAAAACAGCTATTGGTCTTGCTCAAGGTTTGCAAAGTGAAGAGAAAAAACCTGAAATTATTGGGTTAACTTCAAAAAGAAATTCTGAATTTGTAAAAAGCTTAAATTCATATGATCAGATTTATTCTTATGATGACCTTGGTGATATAAATATTAATAATTCTAGTGTAATGGTCGATATGGCTGGTAATAGAGAAATACTAGGAAAACTTCATAGCTCACTTGGAAATCACATGCTTAAGTGTATTACAGTTGGTATGACACATTGGGATAATGAAACAACAGCTGATGATGCAATGGGTCAACTCATGAATAGAGATAGAACTGAGCTCTTTTTTGCTCCAGATCATATCCAAAAAAGAATAAGTGACTGGGGAACAGATGGTTACAATAAAAAAACAACATCTTTTATGGATGCTAGAGCCGAACAAAGCAAAAATTGGATGAACATTAAAGAAGTTTCAGGATTAAATAATTTTTTAGATACTTATGATGAAGTTATTCAAGGTGATATAAATCCAAATGAAGGAATAATTGTTAATATCTAATTAAATAAATTCTT
This sequence comes from Alphaproteobacteria bacterium, assembly GCA_045565415.1. Classification (GTDB taxonomy): domain Bacteria; phylum Pseudomonadota; class Alphaproteobacteria; order MED-G09; family MED-G09; genus AG-430-B22. Next base: position 13,887 of record JBJLFK010000038.1, read on the forward strand.
AAATCAGAGAATTATAGACTACCAAGGATGAATATCGCCATTCCATTTATAAAAATTGCCAGAATCTTCTTTTGTTAGTCCGCTAATCACATTCCTAATACCAGACGCACTTTCTTCTGCTGTTATTTCTGCACCTGGTCCACCCATATCCGTTTGAACCCATCCTGGATGCATGATTGACACAGTTATTGGATCTTCAGCCCAATCAAGAGATAATATTTTACCGACTTTACCAACTGCAGCTTTAGTGGTTGAATAAATATACATTCCACCCATTGGCCATGTAGAAGCGCCTAACTGACTGGAAAGTATCATTAGGTTTCCATTACCCGAAGCAACTAAATTGCTTTTAAATGCTTTCGCAACCAAAAGTGGGCCAATTGTGTTTGTATCAAGAGTTTTATGCCATTGATCTATATCTATATTATCAAGTGATTGTTGTTCCATTGGATCTCCTCCAACATCGCCTGCGACTATTATTACGGTATCTATAACGCTATCTCCTATATTAGTTGCAGCAGCGTCAATCGATGAGGGATCTGCAATATCAAGCTGTTCGATAGAAATATTTTCTGATCCTGAAGCAAGTTCGTCAAGTAAAGAAGCATTGGCTTTATCTCTAGCGCAAGCAATTACAGAATTTCCGTCATCGGAATACTGCTTTGTTAATTCAAGCCCAATTCCTCTAGTAGCACCAACAATTAATATATTTGACATATGTATCTCCCTTAATCCTAAATAATGACATCAATATTACAGAATGTATTTAAATACTCAACAACAACTTTATTTCCTTGGCTCTCTTATCATAGGGTGAGCGGGGGGAGAGTCACCAATTTGAACTTTACCCATACTTTCAAAACCATGCCTTTCATAAAGCGACATATTTCGCGGATTAGAAGATTCTAAATATGCTCTCTCTCCTCTTTCATCAATCGTTTTAAGGGCTTCTTTTAATATAAAGGAACCAACACCAAGACCTTGTTTTGATGGATCGACGCCAATAAAAGCTAAATACCAAGCATCATCGGGATGATAATTTGAGAATTCCTCAAAAAACTGACTTACAAATTCAATTCTCTCCTCTGTCATCCATTCTAGTGTTGGATATAAACATGTTTCATCAAATTCAAAACCAGGTGGATGCCATATTGAAGCCCCATAAAAATTTTCTTCGGCAAATACTACATCATTAGAAAAAGATATTTTTGAAAATTCTTCCATCCATGTATCAAAATTTACTAAATAAATATTTGGATCAGGAAACACCCATCTTATTAAAGGATCAGATGAGAAGCCAAGTTTTAAAACGCCTTTTATTTTATCTTTTTGTTGTTTTTGTGCCCTTATAATTTTTGGTAAATTATTCTCTTCCATAGCTTCCCTTACATTCGTTTAAAATTAAATTCATTATCCCTATACAATACTATATCAGCAAATTTTGGTATTTCTTCCAAAACATATCTTGTTAACCTTTCATAATGCATAACAAAATGAATAACCTCTTCTTTTGTCATAATTTTCTTTTTCATTTCTGGATCAGTAAGATTTTTTTCAAGGGTTTTTTCTTGTATCCATCTACTTTCAAAAATATGTTCCATGCTTGGCACCTTAATCATGAGCAATATATCAAAACTGTTAAACAATTCCTGATAATCTCCCGATAATTCTCTATTATACCACTTTGACCAAACTCCATCTGGATCTTGTTTTTCTTCTAGCTCGTTTAAAGGTGGTGACCAATTTTTTTCAGAAATTGGCTTAGCTCCGCAAAACCATCCATCAAAAAAAATAAAATCTGGTTTTCCTTTGTATTGCACCCATTCACTCTCTGGTAAATGCTTATCTAATGGCTTAGAAAATACAGGAATTGATGTAATCATTTCATTTGTGGCAAAATTTAAGGAATCTATTGTCTTTAAGCCAAGGTCAACATCATGAGTACCAGGTACACCCCTAACTTTACACATAGAATGAATTTTTTTTCCAAGTAATTCTCTATCATTTTGAGATTTGTATATGTCATCAATTGAGAAGCCTGTAGTTCTTTTTTTAAATCCTTTTTTTAAGGCCAACTGAACAAAGTCAGATAATGTTGTTTTACCTGAACCTTGCCCGCCTGTAAGGCCTATCAATAATGGTTTTGCAGTCTTTTCTAACGAATTTAGATATACAGCTATAGGAATTACTATTTCTTTGAAAAATTTTTGATCAATATTTTTAATTTTAATACTATCAGAATAGGAAAATAAATCCTTTTTAACTTTTTCAAAAAGAATTAGGCAATTTTCATCATTTGAATCTGGTAGTTTTACAGCCATAATATTTCCCTTTGTTTACAATTTAACAAATATTATATAAAAAATGGAAAATTAAAAAAAAATCATGGATAAATCATTTCTCATATTTTTAGCTATTCCTATTTTCTTTTTAATGATCTGTATTGAATTACTTTACGGTTATGCAAAAGGTAAAAACAATTATAGATTAAATGATACAATTACGAGTATCAATATCGGCTTAATCAGTAGATTTCCAACAATATTAAACCTTGGATTTCAAGGTCTTACATTTTCATATGTTGCTACAAATATGAATCTCTTTCAATTATCTATTAACTCACCATTTACATGGATTTTTGCATTTTTTTTATATGATTTTTTATATTATTGGATGCATAGATTGCATCATGAATATAAATTTCTTTGGGCAACACATGTTGTTCATCATCATGGAGAAGAATTTAATCTTTCAACGGCATTAAGACAAACTAGTACAGGCTTTTTATGGAAATGGATATTTTTTGTACCAATTCTTCTTGTTGGGATACCTTCACCTGTATTTGTTGCTGTAGGAGGTTTAAATCTGATTTACCAATTTTGGGTTCATACAGAACATATTGGTAAATTAGGATGGTATGAAAGGTATTTTATAACTCCAAGTAACCATAGAATACATCACGCTAAGAATCCTGAATATGTCGATAAAAATTACGGAGGTGTTTTTATTCTATGGGATAGATTTTTTGGGACATATTGTGAAGAAAGAGATGACTTAAAGCCTGTATACGGAACTGTTAAAGCATTAAGAAGTTGGAATCCTTTATGGGCAAATATTGAAGTATTTATTAATATGGCGAAAGACTCATACCATACAAAGAATTGGAGAGATAAAGTAAAAGTTTGGTTTTCAAGGACTACTTGGCGTCCAGAAGATGTTGAAAAGAAATTCCCTTATAGAAATATTGATCAAAATGATAAATTTGATCCTAAAATATCCCCTAACCTTATGAAATTTGTTTGGATACAATTGATTTTTATTCCTTTTATGACACTTGTAGTTTTTTTCACTTTAAAAGGCCAAAGTTTCTTAGAGACCGCCATCTTTGGTATTTCTCTTTTTCTCTCATCAATAATAATTTCTCTAGTTTTATCAAATAAGATTAACACTATCATTTACGAATCTATCAGGTCTGTATTGGTTTTATCTATAATTTATTCAGGAATTATATCAATTGAGCTATTGGCTGCTCAAGTATTGGCTATTCATGCATTATTTAATATTGGCATGATTATTATTTATCGATTTTTTATTCATAAAGAAGAAGATTTAATAACTAATTAGATAATATTAATTGATCTATTTTCATAATTTAATTGTTTAAGTTATTTATTTACTTAAAATATTTTTAATATTTTAAAAGAGGTCAAAAATTATGAAAAAATTTATTCTATTCACTTTTGTAGTTTTATTTTTACTTTCATTAACCGAAGCTTATGCTGGAGAAAAACACAATTCTGATGAATGGCAGATTAAAGCTTACTCAAGCGCGGCTCCTTCATTTATTGGTGATTTTGCGACAATTATAGGTGGAGATGGTAAAATACTTAGGGAAGGAACCAATGGTTGGACATGCCAAGCAGGCAATCCTAGACCTTTTCCTAAAGAAGGCTGGAAGGATGTTCATGAGGCTATGCCAGCATGTTCCGATAAAGAAGCGATAAAATGGATGATGGCATATATGCAGGGTAAGACACCTCAACTTGATAATGATGGCTGGATGTGGATGCTTCATGGTGATGTAGGAGAGGACAACTCTAAGGCTGGTATATTAAATGAAAAAGATAGCACGCCAGGTCAATGGATTGAATCTGGTCCACATTTAATGCTTATGCCAAAGGACCCATCTAGTTTGGACAATATGAATGCTGATTTTACAAATGGTGCCCCTTATGTGATGTTTCCAAAAACAATATGGGCTCATGTAATGATTCCTGTTGAAGGTTATTATAAGTATCAAAAAGAATCAGAACCAAAAAAATAAGGAGTAAAAATGAAACCTGTATGTCTAGTTCTTGGTGCAGGAGCAGGGATCGGAGGAACTGTTGCTGCAAAATTTGCGAAAGAAGGATTTCACTCATATTTATGTCGAAGAAGTGATAAAGAAGGTCTTGATCGTTTAATTGGTAATATTGAAGAAAATGGCGGTAAAGCATCAGGATCCCTTCTTAATGCTGTTGATGATAATGTATTGGAAGATTTAATTGTCTCTATAGAAAGAGACATAGGTCCAATTGAGGTTCTAATCTATAATTTAGGCGCTCAGACTGGAATGAAATTACTTCATCAAACAACTCATAAAGAATTTGAGTTAGGTTGGAGAATGGCTAGTTTTGGTTTGTTTAGGATTGCTAAGGTTTTATGTCCTTTGATGGTCGAAAGAAAAAAAGGCAATATAATTGTAACTTCTGCAACTGCGGCAATGAGAGGAAATAAAACGCAACATTCACATGCAGCTGCAATGGGTGCAAGAAGAATGCTTTGCCAATCTCTAAATGCTGAATTTGCCTCCCAAGGAATACATGTTGCCCATGTAGTAATTGATGGAGCTGTAGATGCTCCAGATACTTTAGGTAAATTGCTTGGACCAGAATTATATCAAAAAATGCGAGAAACAAAGGGTATGGAAAATGACGGGTTAATACTTCCAGAAAAAATTGCAGATACATATTATCATATAGCTCAACAACATAGATCGACTTGGACTCATGAAATAGATATCAGAGCATTTTCGGATTTAGCTTGGTGGAATCACGACACTATGCTCGATAAAGATTAAATGAAAATTTATTCATGACTTTGAGGGAAAATTGAAATTAAAAAAATCAACTTTGTTTTATTACAGCTTGGCAGAGATGCCTATAAATATTGCCCTTTTTCCTATCCTTGTTTTTATCCCTAAATTTTACACTGGTGAAATGGGAGTTCCTTTAGCCTTAGCAGCAAATATCATTTTAGCGGTCCGTATTTTTGATGTTTTTACTGACCCAGTAGTTGGTTACATCAATGACCGAACTAATACAAAATGGGGAAGAAGAAGACCATGGATTGCAATATCTACACCCTTACTAATGGTAAGTATTTATATGCTATTTATTCCTCCTGAAGGAGCTGGAGCTCTTCATCTATTTTTATGGATGTTTCTTCTTTCAATAGGAACAACCATGCTCATTATACCTTACTATGCTTGGGGTGCTGAGTTATCGCCAGATTATAATGAAAGATCGAGAATTACAGGGTGGAGATCAATTTCTGGAGTAGTTGGTAGTCTAAGCGCTCAACTTATCCCAACTATAGCTCTCGTTTTTTTTGGTCTTGGTGGTAGCACAAATGTTTTATATATCGTTGGGATTGCAAGTGTAATTATTATGCCTATATGTGTGTTTTTAACCGTATTAAAAGTTCCTGAGTCTAAGGATTATGTTCAATCAAATATCTCTCCAATCAAGGGTTTTAAAATTATGTTAGAAAACTCTCCATTTAAAAGATTAATAATGGCTTTTATGTTTGGAGGAATAGCTTTTTCTATAACAATTCCATTATATTTATTCTTTATTACTTATGTTCTTAAAGCTGAAGAAATGGCTATATTTATGCTTACATTTTTTTATCTTACAAATATCATTGCCGTACCATTTTGGGTTTGGTTATCAAAGCAAATCGGAAAGCATAAGGCATACATTTGTAGTTTTGCAATGATTGCGTTTGCACATCCTTTTTATCTTCTTTTGGGTGAAGGTGATTTTTGGTGGATGCTACCTATTACCATTACTACGGGTTTTGCTGCTGGAGGTTTTGCGGCATTACCAAATTCAATGAAGGCAGATGTTATTGACCTAGATAAAGTAAAAAGTGGAGAAAATAGATCCGGCTTATTTTTCTCATCTTGGTCATTAACTTCAAAATTAGCAGGCTCTATAGGAACCTGGCTTGCATTAACAGCATTATCTTGGATTAACTTTAATACAGGGTTTGATGTTAATAATAGTCCGAGTCAATTATTTGGGCTTAAGTTTCTATTTTCTACACTACCCTCTTTCTTCTTTTTAACCGCTATAATTATTATATGGAAATATCCTATCACAGAAGAAATGCACTCAAAAATTCGTGATCAATTAAAAAATACAAAAAATGAAAGAATTCTTGAAAATTAATAAGGATTTAATCATTGTAAATTAATATATTTCTATTACTAAGGCATATCTTATGAGCAATAATATTTCAAACAACACCTTACACTTATACACATTAGGCTCTGGCGCTGTTGGAGTTAAGAATTTATTGTTTGGATCATGGCTTCTAGTTTATTTTAATCAGATTTTAGGTCTTGAACCATTGTTGGCATCTTATGCTCTTGCTATTGCTTTAGTATTTGATGCAATCTCAGACCCCTTGGTTGGCGCTTGGTCAGACCGTTTTAAATCAAAATGGGGAAGAAGACATCCATTTGTGTATTTAGCTATAATACCTTTTGGCTTAAGTGCGTATTTTTTATATTCAATTCCTACAGATACATCCCAAACCGCGCTTTTTATAAAATTATTAATCGCATCAATTCTTTTACGAACATTATTTACTTTTTATGAGACTCCAAGGGCAGCTATTGGGCCGGAACTTATTACTGATTATGAAAGGCGCAACACCTTAAGCGGTTATGGAGTTTTATACGGTAATATGGGTTTGGGGATTATGAGTTATGCAATGTTAGCTTTTTTTCTTGTGGAAACTGAAACATTTTCAGGTTCACGTGCTTTTTTAAATCCTGAGGCTTATCCAAAATTTGGTCTTTTAGCTTGTTTTTTAATTATAGCCTTTGGTTTAGTGTCTTCATTATCAACACACAAATATATTCCTGATATGGTTGAGCCAGATCCTAAGAGTTTTAAATTTTCTGAATTTTGGAAAGAAATAATTGAATCTCTTTCAAATAGAAACTGGTTAGTCCTTTTTACTGCTGGAATCATTTTAGCTCTTAATATTGGAATATTTTCAAGCTTAGATAATTATTTTAGTATTTATTTTTGGCAATGGACTCCAGAGGAAATAAGTTTATTTCCAATTATTATAGCCCTTCCAGTTGTTTTAGCTGGATTCTTTGCGGCACCTTTAGCTAAAGGAAAGAGTAAAAAAAACTTTGCCATAGGTTTATTTCTTATCAATCTCATTGTTGAGCCAATGCCAATTTGGTTAAGATTATTGGATCCATATGTACCAATACAAATTTTTCCTGAAAATGGGACAGATGCTCTTTGGTGGACAATTATTATATTTTTATGTGTTGGTTATTTTTTAAGAACAGCAGGATGGATATTGGTAATATCAATGGTTTATGATGTTGTTGAAGATGGTCAATTAACGACTGGACGAAGAGATGAAGGTCTTTATTTGTCTGCGAATGGCTTTATTCAAAAAATAATAAGTGGTTTAGGTGTTGTATTTGTTGGTTTTCTTCTGGAGTTTGTAGGTTTTGATGTAAAAAACCCAACAATATTAGAAATGCAGGAACCAATTTATAGATTGGCATTTTTTCAAGCCATTTTAGGTCCAATTTTAACCTTAGCATCGATTTCATGTATGTTTTTCTATAATATTTCTAAATCTTCGCATGAAGAAGCTCTTAAATCTTTAGAAATAGAAAAAGATTGATAACTGATAAGTGTTCAAGAATAAATAGAGACAAAGGTAATCAATTAATTTATCTTTATATAGCTTTTGGAGGTTACTACCTATGAGCAAGTTTCAAGTAATTTTCTTGACCATCTCACTGGTGATTTCTGGTTGTGCCGAAGAGGTAAATGAAAAAATATCTGGTGATAGTTTTCAACAAACCTATTGGGTTGAGGATTATACAAAAGATTTAAATTTTCCTTGGGCAATAACTTGGTTACCAAATGGAGATCTATTAGTTACTGAGAGATTAGGAAAAATTAAACTAATACGCAAAGGTATCGTTGTTAGTGAAATTCAAGGTGTTCCGGAAGTAATGGTTTCTAGTCCATTTGATGGTTTATTAGATATCAAACTTGATCCTGATTTTGAAACACAGCCTTATATTTATCTGTCTTATACCAAAGGTACAACAACTGAAAGGGTAGGAGTTGTATATCGGGCAAAAATTAAAGACAACAAATTAGTTGAAGGTAAAGAAATATTTAATACATCTCCTCCAGCTCCAACTGGTGGACCAAATATCACAAGAATTAACTTTCTTTCCGATAAATCCTTAGTTGCAGCAGTTGGGTCGAGTGGTCAGCATGCTTACGGCATGGTGCAAAGATTAGATGGAGATATTGGAAAAATAATAAGAATATATAGAGATGGGACCGTCCCCAAAGATAACGCCCTTTCAGTTGCTAACCCTGATGCTAAAGCAGAATTATGGGCAACTGGTCTGCGTTCAATTGGAGGTTTAACATTAGATAACAACGATCAACTTTGGGGTGTAGAAATGGGACCACAAGGTGGAGATGAATTGAATCTTATTGAAGGCGGAGGAAATTATGGTTTTCCTCTTATTAGCTGGGGTTTTGATTATTCTGGTCGAGCTTTATCAGAAAGACAAACAGCCGCTGGTTTTGTGGATCCGATAGTAACTTGGAGTCCTTCAATCTCACCTTATGGAATTACTTTTTATCAAGGTGAAGCCTTTCCTAACTGGAATGGTGATTTTTTCATAGGTGTATTGGGTGATCAAACAATTATAAGAATGAGAATTCGTGACGGTAAGCTACTAGAGCAACAAGATTTACTTCCCTATCATAATGAAAGAATTCGTTCCGTAGAGACTGGTCCAGATGGATTTATATATGCGGTTACAGATTCCTCTAATGGTAAAATTATTCGTTTAAGACCTGGTAAACCATCTCAAAAAGACCTAGCTAATGTATCTAAACCATTTCCTATGCCAAAAAATAGTAATATTGTTGAAAGATTAAAACAACATGGCGTAATGCAGGATGAGGAAACTATGCTGGCTATCCAAGCCACATATGATCAAGAAAGAGCTGAGTTTATTTACAATCAAAATTGTGTAAGTTGCCATAGCTTAAAAGCAAATGCTGAAAGTAATATTGGCCCTCATCTTGAGTCAATTGCTGGTAGAAGATCTGGCTCTTTACCTAATTATAATTATTCTAATGCTATGAAGATGAATAATAAGACAAGCGTAATATGGGATTCGCGAACGATTGCTGCCTATATAACCAATCCTCAAGCAATTTTTCCTGGTACCAAAATGGCTTCTACTCCTCTTAAATTTGAAGATGCTGTTCAGGTTAGTAATTATTTAACAAGATTAAAAAATGAAGAGTAAGAAATCTTTTTCTAGAAGAGCTTTTTTAGCTGGTACAGCTGCAACAAGTGCATTAGCGCTTTCTCCAAAATCCTTAAAGAGCGATGAAAGTATCTTCTCATCAAGAACTAGGTATCGACCATCTTTGGGAATCGTTAAACTCAATGGTAATGAAAATCCATATGGACCTAGTCAAAAAGCTTTAGCAGCTATTACTGAGGCATCTAAGCATTCTGGATATTATGTAAACTCATCAGGTGAAAAATTGCGCTCAATGATTGCGGAAAAACATGGATTAACAACTGATCATATAGTCTTGAGCTCAGGTTCTACAGCAGTTCTCATGAATATAGCATTGGCATCACTTAAAAAAGGTCATATTTTAGCACCAGATCTCTTTTGGGACAGTACGGCGAATTTAGCTTCAGATGTTAGTCAAAATAAATTGAAGCGCATACCAAGTAATATAAAGCATCAAATAGATCTTAAAATTATGAGGGATTCAATTGCCAAAAATATATCTCTAGTTCATATAACAAACCCGAATAACCCGACTGGCTCTGTTTTAAATAACTTAGAATTAAAAGAATTTTGTAGAGAAACATCTAATTATTGTACGGTATTAATTGATGAAGCATATAATGATCTAACTGATAAACCGAATTCTTCAACTATGATTCCTCTTATTAAAGAAGGAAAGAATATTATTGTAACAAGAACATTTTCAAAAATTCATGGTCTTGCTGGTTTACGAATAGGTTATATGGTAGCTAAACCTGAAATAATCAGTGAAGTTATGAAGTTTGGTTTTATTGGAAACTGGACAACTAATAAGGCAGGTGTAGCTGCTGCAATAGCCAGCTATAATGATGAAACTTTCTTATCATATTCTAAATCAATGATAAATGAGGGTAAAGAGATGGTGATGGAGGCAATTAAAAAGAATGGCCTTTCCGCTTTACCTTCTAAAGCTAATTTCATTTTTGTTAACTTAGATTCCTTAAATGCTGATCAATTCAAAAAAAGTATGGCTAAGAGAAATATAATTATATCTGGAATTTTTAGAAATCATAACAACTGGTCACGAGTAAGCATGGGAAAAATTGATGATTTACAAAAATATATAAATGCTTTGCCAGAAGTTTTGGAAGAAATTAGCTAGTCTTATTTATCAACTCACCTACATCCTTATAAATTAAACAAGCCATAAGGATAAGACCAATATAACCTATAGAAGGATATATAAGGTTAATAAGCTGACCAAAAGGTAAAAGGTTTCCACCAAACCAACAAATTAAAGTTAAAGATATAGCTAACAATCTAAAGCGTAAAGTATGCTCATCAGCAAAGCGTCTACAAATTGTCCACATTAAAGGTGTAACTGTTGTATAAATTCCAAGAAAAATAACAGCAGCAAAAATTGATCCGTACACTGGAAAAACCTTTGTTGCTAATATAAGTATTGGAACTTCGGCGTCATAGACAGATTGAATATTGCCCATAAGAGCTAGAACAACAATAGTCATAGCGCTTATAAAAAGAAATGGGCCAAGCAATGCTACGCCCTTGACCTCAAAATTACTTTTAATTGTTGCGCCCACTAAAGGTAAAAACCCATATAATCCAGGAAGAGAAAAAACAGCATATAAAATTGCAGAAAAAAACCAATTTTCAGAGGCTCTTAGGATTTCTAATCCATCAGATAAAAGGATTCCCTCTTTTAATGACAATGAATCATCTAATATTGTGGAAACGGCAGTAGCTAAAGTAAGAATGACTATTATTGGCCCAATAATTCCAAGCACTTCAATAATTTTATTTAAACCTAACAACAGCGTAATAGTTGCACAAAATGCCATTAATCCTGATCCAAAAATGACAGGTAAACCATAAGCTTGCTCTAAAGTAGCTCCTACACCACCTAACATTACGCCGTAAACAGCAACAATCATAATCATAGTGTACCAAGTCATAAAAATACCAAGATAACGACCGCAAAAATGCCGGAAAGCGTCCTCGTTAGTGCGAAGGTCATTTTGTTTTCCAGCTTTAAGCAATGAGAAACAGGTATAAATCATGAGAAAACCACAAATTAATAAGCCTATTAATCCTTTACTTCCAAAACCAACAAAGAATTGCATGGCTTCCTGTCCAGTTGAAAAAGCGCCACCTATCAGTAATGCTATATATGCACCTGAAATACTAAATATTCTAATCCATTGATTATTCATAAAGATTATATAACCACATAACTGATCTACTATGATCTATAAACCCTGTATCTTTAGCCACCTCGGGATCTGACAGGGTTTCAAGGAACTTTTCTATATCAGAATAGTAACCTTCTGCAGTACCTTCAAAATCAAATATATCTACTCCTGCTGAATTAGCAGCTTTCTCAGAAAATTCTTCATCAGCATGAAATTGCCTATAACCTTGTAAACCTGAAACATTTTCTCTTACATCGGCTGCATGATGATCTAACCAGTGCTCATGCCAATCTTCCTTGGACCATTGTAAAGGACGTCTTAAAACCATATTAAGAAATAAAGGTTCGCTTCCAGGAACAATTACATGTTCATCGCCTACAAGAGCAGCACTTTTAGAAGCGTCAATTAAAGGTCCTAATTTTTCCCCTATACCTTGTATTGCCTCAACAAGTGATTCATATGATGCGTCTTCAGACCTGAGCTCTATTATATTATCAAAAGGTGGTTGCTCAGGTAAATCATCTGGTTGACCATCTTGAGGGACACTTGCAGTTGGATCATCTGTAACCCTTATTGCCCTTCTATATTTTAGATTAGGAAAAATATGATTTATAGATTCACATTCATCTATAAGAAAATTATTAATTTTATCTCTATTATTAATATCTGATGCACTTAATAATAATTGTAATTTCTTAATCATAAAAACCTTA
>JBJLFK010000039.1:0-25137 GCA_045565415.1 Alphaproteobacteria bacterium
TGGTAATGTTGAGATTAAAGAGGCAATAGAGACTATTGGCGGTGAAGCAATATTAACTAATCCTGATCATGCATCTGGTTCAGACAGAATATATGAAGCTTTGAATAAATATGACAAAGAAGCTAAATTCGATACTATCATAAATTTACAAGGAGATTTACCAAATATTCATAAAGATGCATTGTCTAAGATAGTATCATTACTGGAATCAAGTAATGCTGATATTTCAACTTTAGGGGTTAAAATTTCATCAGAAGAAGAATTTTTAAACCCAAATATTGTAAAAGCCTATGTTAAGAATATATCAGAGAGTAATTATGTTGATGATTTCGATAGAAGATTTGATATAGGTAAAGAAAATTTTTTATATCATCATGTTGGAATTTATGGCTATAAAAGAAAAGCACTTGAGGCTTTTATTGGATTTGATCAATCTGAAGCTGAAGTTGAAAGAAAACTTGAACAAATGCGAGCAATCGAAAATGGTATGAAAATAGTTTTAGGTCTGATAGATGAACTACCTATAAGTGTAGATACACAAGAAGACCTTGAGATAGCTAGAAGAAGTATGGATTTATAATGACAAAAAAAATTGGATACCAAGGGGAGGCGGGAGCAAACTCACATATTGCCTGCAATTTATATGATAATAATTCATCATCAATTGCCCTAAAAACATTTGATGAGGTTTTTATTTCTCTTGAAAAGAACGAAATTGACTTAGCAATGATTCCAATCGAAAATACTATTGCAGGAAGAGTTTCTGACATTCACAGACTTATGCCAACATCTAATGTAAATATTATAGGTGAACTTTTTCTCAAAATTAATCACTGTCTAATGTCATTAAATGAATCCTCTCTCAAAGATATAAAGATTGTTAGAAGTCATGAAATGGCATTGAGTCAATGTAGAAATTCTATTCTTGATCTTGGTTTGGATCCAGTTGTTAGTGCAGATACAGCGGGATCAGCAAGGGAAGTCTCCGAATTAAAGGACACTTCAATTGCGGCTATAGCATCACCACTAGCAGCAGAAATATATGATCTTAAAGTTTTAAAAGAAGATATGGAAGATGCTGGCCATAATACAACTAGGTTTTTGATTCTCTGCAAAGATAAAATCATACCTGAGAATAAAGGTGAGAAATTTATTACTACTTTGGTTTTTAAAGTTAAGAATGTTCCTTCTGCACTTTATAAAGCTATGGGTGGTTTTGCTACTAATGGAGTTAATATGCTTAAACTTGAAAGTTATCAGATTGATGGAAGTTTCCAATCTACTCAGTTTTATACTGATTTAGAAGGTCATTTAGAATCTGAAGCAATTAAGAATGCAATAAATGAATTAAAATATTACTCTGAAGAGATAAAAATTTTAGGTGTTTACCCTTCAGCTAGAGATTAAAAATAAAGGCCAATAAGACATCCTATATTATGTGTAATATGTGTGAACTAAGAAAAATATTATGTATACACATATTAATTCTATTGTGATTAATTAATCTAACAAATATCGAAATTTTTTTCAGATTCTTTAGTGGAGGGGACAATGATTGACACTGGAAATACTGCTTGGATAATAACTGCAACAGCTTTGGTTTTATTTATGACTTTACCTGGATTGGCACTATTTTATGGTGGTTTGGTTCGTAAAAAGAATGTTTTATCTGTACTAATGCAATGTATTTCTGTTGCTTGCTTAGCATCAGTTCTCTGGCTAGTAATTGGTTATAGCCTTGCTTTTGGTGATGGCAATCAATGGATTGGTGATACTTCAAAAATGTTTTTGTCAGGAGTTGGAAGAGATACACTTTCAGGTGATATTCCAGAAACAGTCTTTTTTGCTTTTCAAATGACTTTCGCAGTAATTACACCAGCTTTAATTGTTGGAGCTTATGTTGAAAGAATTAAATTTTCAGCTGTTCTCTTATTTAGTGGGTTATGGCTTCTTATTGTTTATGCACCTGTAACACATTGGATTTGGGCAGGTAATGGTTGGTTATTTCAAGCGGGACTTTTGGATTTTGCTGGTGGGCTTGTAGTTCATTTGACAGCAGGTTCATCTGCTTTAGTTTTGGCAGCGATGCTTGGACCCCGTTCAACATTCCCTTTACAAGTTGATCCACCCCATAACCCTGCAATGGTTATGATTGGTGCATCTATGCTATGGGTTGGATGGTTTGGCTTTAATGCCGGAAGTGCTCTTGCTGCTGATGGAAATGCAGGTATGGCAATGGTTGTTACGCATATTTCAGCTGCAACTGCTTCTTTAGTTTGGATGTTGATGGATTGGTCAAGATTCGGAAAACCAACTTTAATTGGTCTAGTTACCGGAACAATTGCTGGTCTAGCATCAATAACTCCAGCATCTGGTTCGGTTGGTCCAATAGGAGCTTTAATAATTGGGGCATCAGCAGGTATTATTTGTTACCTGTTTGTAAATATTGTTAAGAATAATTTTAAAATTGATGACTCTCTTGATGTTTTTGCCGTCCATGGAGTTGGAGGATTAATAGGTATTATCTTAGTTGCATTTTTAGTAGATGCGAATATTGGCGGAGCTGGTTATGCCGATGGTATTAATGCTATTTCACAATTAATGATTCAATTGAAAGGCACATTTGCTGTTTTAGTTTTATCGGTAGTTGCTACTATAGTAATAACATATGTTGTAAAATTAACCGTTGGTTTAAGAGTTGATGATAGTTCTGAAGTTGAAGGACTAGATATTTCTTCTCATGGTGAAACAAACGGATAAAAAATTATTTAACTTATTTTAGTTGGCTAATCCATTCTCTTATTAATGGTATTGCTTCCTCATGCTGAAGATTTCTACTTAGCTCTGGCATCATTACGCCCGGGTCAGTAGAAAGCATTCTATATAATAAAATTGAATCAGCAGGTTTTCCAGGATCAATAATGTATTTCAGTCCACCACTTCCTCTACCTGCAGCTACAGGAGTTTTATATATGCCTAAAATAGAAGAATTATTTTCTTCTATATTAAGATAAAAACCTGAATTACTTGCAGAGGCCCCTCTTTGATGACAGTGAGCACAGTTTGCATCTAGATATGATCTTGCTCTTTCATTGATTTCATATTTTGTATCGTCCCAAATAGCCGGATTTTCTTTTAGAGGCTTGGGAATATTATTTAATAAGCCTTTATCATGCCAAAAATCTATTTGATTAGCTTCCCCACTAGGATAAAAAAAATTTATATTCATATTACGGCCTTTTGGGCCGATGGGTTGTATTTTATTATTAATCTCATGACAGGTTTTACATTGATTTACATTCGGCGCTCTATATCTGACATACTTCTCTTGTCCGTTATTTGAGATCCAGCTGACATTAAATGTATGACCTGTATACTTTAGAAATGCATTTGTTTGTTCATTATTCCATATGTAGCTCAAAGGTATCCAGCTATTTTCATTTTTTATTAGAAGTCTTGTTTCCAAGAGCAGAAAACCTTTATCTAGATTTCTTTCATCAATAGGGTAAGCAAAGGTTTTGATTATGGTTGTGCCAACGGGAAAATTGAAAACATTATTATAGGAATACTCTGCAGCTGTATTTAATGGTATATGTACAAAACGAAATTTATGTGAGTAATCTGAGAATAATGGGTTAGCTATTTTATAAGGAACAGTCTCGTCTCTTGGTATCTGATTTTTTATATCTTTAAAAAAGTTATAATCTGATAATTGTTTGTGAGGCTCCGCATAACTCACAGAACCAATTAAAGTTATAAGAAATAAAAAAGAGATAAATTTACTATATTTTATTACCATTTTGTTTTGAAGTTGACTTCGGCCAAGGAAATTCCTTCACCTATATAATCATCGTAATCCTCTTTTATTTTATGAAACCATGGCAATAAAGCATATGTCATAAGATTAAGATTTATCATATCTGTTTTTTTATCTTTAGTCTTGTTTGAGCCTAAAATGAGTCTTTGTTGTTTGCTTAATCCTATCCATTCTGGGAAACTGGTTACACCATCCCAAATAATTTCAGGCGCTTTGTTTTTGGTTAATAGAGCAATAGGTTCTGCTCTCACTTTATCAACCTCAAATCCGTTATTATTTAATTGGTTATTTCTAATAAATATTTTATTTGGAAGAGGGTTGTAGTTATCATCTTCATATTCATCAAGGTAACTAACAACTAAAATTCCAGCTGTTGCATTTCCTGAAATATAATTTTCTTCTAAAATTACTTTTTCATTTGCCATTACCATTATCCCAGTTCCATTTGGTGTTTTCCCAACAATATTACCTTCAGGTGCAAAATTAGGAGTATCATTATTTATAACTTTATTATTTTTTACTAAAATATCGTGACCGCCTTGTTGAGGTAGATTTGGTAAGTCAAAAATCAAAATGCCACCTGTATTATGATGAGCAATATTGTTTGTGACTTCAGCAAAATAACTATTTTCAATTTCTATTCCGGCAACATTAAACTTTGCTTCACTATTTATAACTTTAATTCTTTCAGATTGACCTACATAAATTCCTGCATCAGATGCCCCTATTGCTATGCAGCTATCAATTAGCACATCTTTGCTTTCAACTGGATATAGACCATATGCTCCATTAGAAGACTTTGGTCCATCAGTCCATTCAACTCTAACTCTCAAAAACCTAATGCCATTAGCTTTTTTTACAACTATCGCATCTCCGATTGTATCTTCGACTGCAAAATCACTTAATGTTACTCCATTACTGGTGACCAATAAGCCTTCTGCTCCAGATTTCTGGTTTTTAAAGGATAAAATAGTTTTATCCAAACCATCTCCTGATAAAGTCACATTATCAATATCAAGCGAAAGTCCGTCTTCAATCTCATAATAACCTGTGGAAAGGTGAATATTTTCATATGGCTCAGCTAATATTAATGCTTCTTGGATCCTGTCATAAGCATTAGGACCTGGTTCTATAATAATTTTCCCATAAGAAAAATTCGAAATAAAAATAAATGCCATAAAATATATTATTTTTTTATTAATTTTCATTATTTACTCTCTACAAAAGCTTTAATTAAATGATGAGCAATTGCCATTGGCGGCGGTACAAAAAAGTTTTTATTTTCACCACTTAGTGCCTTCTTAAGCTCGTCTTTAGAAAACCACCCTCCCTCATCAAGCTCAACTTCATCTAGTTTAAAGTTTTCTGTTTTTGATTCAGCAATATATCCTATCATTAAGGAATATGGAAATGCCCACGGCTGACTTGAATGATAATTTGCTTCAATTATTTCTATTCCAGCTTCTTCATTTAATTCTCTAGCTACGGCTTCTTCTATAGATTCCCCCGGCTCAATAAACCCAGCAAGTGCAGAGTACATTCCAGGAGGAAATCTTTTCTGCCTTCCTAAAAAAGCAGTGTCATTAAAGGTTGCTAACATAATTACTACTGGGTCTGTTCTTGGAAAATGTTCTGTATTGCAGTTATGGCAAATTCTCTTATATCCTGCCTCAACCATATTACTTTCAGCTCCACAATTAGAACAATACTTATGACTTTTATTCCATTCAAAAATTGCTTTTGCTTGACCTAACATAGCAAGTTCACCTTGGTCAATTGCTTGAGGTGCCAAAACCATTAAATCTTCAAACTCACCTAGGTCTTTTAGATTTAAAATTTCTTCTGGATCTGACAGCTTAGATACATCTTTAGAAAAAAAGGCAACATCATCTATAATTCCAATAAAAATTAGACTATCTGACTCATCGGTTTGATCTTTAAAAAAATTATGAGGAAACCAAGCCGGACTATATTGTTCAGGATTTGATTTACCAGAGGTTAAGCTTTTATGTTTAGTTACAAATGCTTTTCCTCTCCAAAAAAGACTTATCATTGTCTTTTCACTATTTAAGGTTTTATCTACCCACGAAGGATCAGATCTTAAATCAGATACTCTATTAACAGGATTATTTGAAAATATATTTGGATAAACTTTCATAACTTTTTAAAATATATATTATGGTACACATAATTGAAGTTGAATAAAACTGTTTAGTGAATAATTTATCTGTTGATTAGACTCAGTTTATATTTAATATTTCATTAATTAAGAGGCTATCTTGGAACATCCACAAGAAAAAGATTTAGAAGAAACAAATTCTTCACCTACAATAGAAGATGAAAATCAGGACAGCTTCTTGGGCGCTAATGTCACTAAAGATTCTAATACAGAGCCGTATAGAGTTTTAGCAAGAAAATACAGACCACAAAACTTTTCAGATTTATTAGGTCAAGAAACTATGGTTCAAATATTAAGTAACGCATTTTCTTCAGGGAGAATTGCACATGCTTATATGTTAACAGGTGTAAGGGGTATAGGAAAAACAACGACAGCAAGACTCTTGGCTAGAGCATTAAATTATTCTTCAGAAGAAATTAATGAGCCAACGATTAATATTTTTAAACATGGCCATCATTGTAAAGAGATTATGGAATCAAGACATATTGATGTTTTAGAAATGGATGCAGCTTCAAGAACAGGAATTGCTGATATTAGAGAGATAATAGACTCCGTAAGCTACTCGACTACATCAGCTAGATTTAAAATATATATTATTGATGAGGTTCATATGCTCTCTAAGTCTGCTTTCAATGGTTTATTGAAGACACTTGAAGAACCACCTGCACATGTTAAGTTTATATTTGCTACAACGGAAGTTCATAAAATACCTTTGACAATTTTATCGCGATGCCAAAGATTTGATTTAAAACAACTTGATGAAACAGACATGATGAGTCTTCTCTCAAAAGTTTGTGATAACGAAAATGTTGATATTCCTAAAAATATATTATCTATAATAGGAAAGGCGGCCTCAGGCTCAGCAAGGGATGGTTTGTCAATTTTAGATCAAACAATAACTCTATCACAAAATGACCCAAATATAGATGAGAACGCTATAAGAGAAATGCTTGGTTTATCTGATAATTCAGCAATTATTGAATTATTTGAATCTATAGCAATAGGTGATATTCAAAAGGCGCTCGATGAAATTAAATTGCAAACAGATAGAGGGGCAGAACCATTAAATATAATCTCAAGTCTAGGAGAGATTATTCATGAATTGACAGTATTAAAAGTATCTAATGATAAAAATGATAATCTTCTTTTGGGACCAGAAAATTTTTCTAAATTAATTGCATTACAAGAAAATTTAGATGTAAAAAAATTATCTAGATTTTGGCAAATGATTTTAAAGGCTAATGAAGAAATTAAAAATTCATTTAATCCATATTCTGCACTAGAAATGGTTGTAATTAGGATGGCCTATGTTTCTGATTTACCTACCCCTGAAGAAATTATTAATTCTGTTGATACAGACGATCAAAATAAAAAAAAAAAAATAACTAAAAAAGTAACTGAAGAAAAAGTTTTAAACCAGAACCCTAGCGGAACAGAGAAAAACTTTTTCACAATTAAGTCTTTTGAAGACATTATTGAAATTGCAGGCGAAAATAAAAATTTGATTTTGAAGAAATTTTTACAAGAAGATGTTCGTTTAGTGAGTTTTGAAACTGGGCATATCAATATCAATACCCCCAACGGCAATGAAGAAATCATTAAAGATTTAATTGCAAAGTTATATGAATGGACCGAGCAAAGGTGGGTTATTAATGTTTCAGCAAAGCAGGGTGAAGATACTATCTTAGAAAAACAAAAACAAAAACAGGATGATATTATTAATGAACTGAGCAATACTGAAGAAATAAGGAAAGTCTTGGAGGTATTCCCTGAATCAAAGATTACATCAGTAAATAAAATAGAAAACTAAAATGAGCCAAACAGAAATAGATAACTTAATAGAATTGTTGGCAAGGTTGCCTGGTATTGGTCCGCGTTCAGCAAGAAGATTGGCTTTAAGTATGCTAAAGAAACCTGATTCTCTTATGAGACCTTTAGCAAAATCACTTCTTAGTACAGCTGATTCTATCGTAAAATGTTCAATTTGTGGGAATCTTGATACATCAAGTCCGTGTAATATTTGTCTAAATGAAAGTAGAGACAAATCAACTATTATTGTTGTAGAAGAGGTAGCAGATTTATGGGCTCTTGAGAGAGCTTCAGTTCATAAAGGTTTGTATCATGTCTTAGGAGGAACATTGTCTGCAATTGATGGGATAAGCCCTGATGACATTGGTATTTCAAGTTTAGTGCAAAGAGCTATAAAAGAAGAAACACAAGAAGTAATTCTAGCAATGAATGCGACTATAGATGGCCAAACAACTGCTTATTATATTACAGATCAGTTAGCAGGAGCCGAAGTGAAAGTATCGAGACTTGCTAGAGGTGTGCCTGTTGGTGGTGAACTAGACTATATGGATGACGGCACCTTACTCGAAGCTATTGAGTCTAGGCAGCCCTTCTAATTAATATTCTTATTGATAACTTTTACTAGGCAGTTTATCAAATAGTATGGCTATAAGAGAAATAATAAAGGTACCGAATCCAATTCTAAAGAAAGTATCTAAACCTGTTGATGTGGTTGATGATGAGGTTAGAAAATTATTGGATGATATGCTGGACACCATGTATGATGCGCCAGGTATAGGCCTTGCTGCAATACAAATTGGAATTCCTCTCAGAATGTTAGTGATCGATATTTCATCTGTTGGCGATCAAGAAAATAATGAAAAAGACCCACAATTCTTTATAAATCCTGAAATTGTAGGTCCGTCTGATAATTTAAGTTCATTTGAGGAAGGGTGCTTATCTGTTCCTGGGATATGGGAAGAAATTGAAAGACCAGATCAGTGCATTGTTAAATTTGTAAATAGAAATGGTCAGAAGGAAGAAAAAAATTGTAAGGGCTTATTGGCCACAGTAATACAACATGAGATGGACCATCTTGAAGGCATTGTTTTTGTTGATCATTTATCAAGACTGAAGCGTGATCTTTCAATAAAAAAATCTATAAAATTTCAAAAAAATCCAACAAAAGAAAATCGATTATCTCATTATAATGAACAACAATGATTTGATAAAAAATCTTAAGCTTGGGTTTATGGGCACTCCAAATTTTGCAGTCCCTATATTAGAGCGTCTTATAGCAGATAATTATTATATAGATTATGTCTATACACAATCTGGAAGACCAGCTGGTAGAGGGATGAAAATTAGAAATTCAATAATATATGAAGTTGCAAAAAAGAATAATATTGAAATTAGAGTACCAAAAAAATTAGATGATGAGGAGTTCAGTTTTCTTAAAGAAAGAGAAGTTGATATTATAATTGTAGCTGCTTATGGACTTATATTACCCGAAAAAATCTTAACTATCCCAAAATTTGGTTGTTTGAATGTTCATGCCTCTTTACTACCTAAATGGCGAGGAGCTGCTCCTATACAAAGATCAATTATGTCAGGAGATGAAAAAACAGGAATTTCTTTTATGGTTATGGAAAAAGGATTGGATACTGGTCCTGTAATTTTGAAAAAGGAAATCAAAATAGGAAAAAAAGATAATTTCTTGAAAGTTCACGACTCTTTATCAAATTTAGCTGCTGAAACAATAAGTAATACAGTAAATAAATATATTGAAGGAAAATTATCTATAGAAAAACAAAACAATGGTGAAGCAACTTATGCTGATAAAATAGAGAAACATGAAACAAAAATTAATTGGAGTTTAGCTGCTAGTGAAATTAGAAATCTTATTTATTCAATAAGTCCTAAGCCTGGAGCCTGGACCATAACAAAAGATAGGAAAAGATTGAAAATATTAAGTGCTTCAATTCAAGAAATTGAAGGAGAAGAGGGAGTATTATTGATAAATCAATTTGTAGGATGTGGTATAAAATCTTTGAAAATTATAGAAGTTCAACCTGAAGGAAAGAAAGCAATGCCTTTTGAAGACTACTTGCGAGGTAAAAATTTTTCAGTTAGTGAAAGAATTTTTGATTAAATGCAGAGATGGAAGTTAATTATAGAATATAAAGGTTGCCAATTTAATGGTTGGCAAAGTCAAAAGGATTTAACGGGAGTTCAGGATGCAATTCAGTCTGCAATATTTAAATTTTCAGGTGAATCAATTAAAATATATGGAGCCGGCAGAACCGATTCAGGCGTTCACGCTCTTGGCCAAGTAGCTCATTTTGATATTGAAAGGGCAACAAATGAAGATGAGATAAGGGAGGCTTTGAACAGCTATCTAAGGCCAGATTTAATATCTATAATTAAAGTCGAAATGGTCGATGATGATTTTCATGCCAGATTTTCTGCAAAACTTAGACATTATGAATATAAAATTATAAATCGTCGTCAACCTCTTACACTAGAAAAAGATCTATTCTGGAGGGTAGGAAGACCTCTAAATGAAGAGGATATGCAAAAAGGTGCAAATTATTTAATTGGAACCCATGATTTTACTACCTTTAGATCAATAAATTGTCAGTCTAAATCACCCTTAAAGTCATTGGATTCTATTAAAATTAAAAAAGAGAAAGATAAGATACTTTTTTTCTTCTCTGCTAAATCTTATTTACATAATCAACTTCGTTCAATAGTTGGGTCTTTAAAATTGGTCGGCGAAGGGAAATGGCATCCAGATAAGATCAATGAAATTCTTAACTCTAAGGAAAGAAAAGAATGTGGCCCAATAGCGCCATCTGAAGGGTTATATTTTAAATCTGTTGATTACTAAGAAAAATAATTCCTTAAAACATCTAGATATATGTCTCTTAACTTAATTATATCGTTATTATTCGAGTACTCGTCAATTTTATGCATAGATTTACCAACAAGGCCAAATTCAACAACTCTTCCATAGTCTTTTATAAACCTTGCATCTGAAGTTCCGCCTGTAGTTGATAGTGCCGGTTTAATGCCGCTATGTTTTTCTATAATTTTTTCAAGATCATTCACAAATTTACCAGGTTCAGTAATAAAAGAATCCCCTGAATGCTGGAAGCTGATATCAAAATTATCATAGCCAAGATTGTTAAGTCTATTATGTATTTCTTTTTCAATCTTATCTTTATCAAAGGTATCATTATAACGAACATTTAGACTTGCACTAATGCTCGAAGGAATTACATTTGTTGCAAAGTTTCCAGTATCTATTGAGGTTAATTCTAAGTTTGAAGCATCAAAATACTCATTACCATCATCTAATGGCTGTTTGATAAGCTCATTTAAAAGTTTGACCAATTTTGGAATAGGGTTATCTGCTAAATCTGGATAAGCAACATGTCCTTCTGTTCCATTATATTTAATAGTTATATTTGTGCTTCCTCTTCTTCCAATTTTAATCATTTCACCTAATTTATTTGGATTGGTAGGTTCTCCAACTATGCAATCATCAAATTTATGCCCATTATTATCCATCCATTGTAATAATTTACGTGTTCCATTTATTGCTACACCTTCTTCATCGCCAGTAATAATGAAAGCTATTGAACCTTTGAATTCTTTTGAGCATTCATCTAAGTAATTGCTTGCGGCAGAAACAAAGGAACTTATTGATCCTTTCATATCTGCTGCGCCTCTACCAATAATTATATTACCATCATTCCTCCCTTCAAATGGTGGACTAGTCCATGAATCTTCGTCAGCTACAGGAACCACATCAGTATGACCAGCAAATGATAAGCACGGGCTTTGTTTACCAATTTGAGCCCATAAATTCTTAATTGGTTCGGTACCTTCTTCGGTAAACTCGATAATTTCGCAATTAAATCCAATATTCTCTAATTTTTTAGATAATAATTCAATTGCTCCATCATTATTTGGAGTTATTGAACGACATCGGATTAATTCTGATGTTAGTTCTAAAGGGTCATAAGTCATACTAATCCCTCAATAGTTCGTTAATTGAAGTTTTAGATCTAGTTTTCTCATCAACTGTTTTAACAATCACTGCACAAGATAAATTAGCTACAGATTCAACATTTTTTGATGGCATGCTACCAGGCACAATGACAGAATATTCAGGAACTTCTCCATAAATAACTTCACCAGATTTTCTATCAAAAATTGGTGTGGATGCTGTTAGAAATACGCCCATTGAAATTACTGATCCTTCCCGAACTATTACACCTTCAGCCACTTCAGATCTCGCACCTATAAAACAATTATCTTCGATAATTACTGGGCTTGCTTGTAATGGTTCTAATACACCACCTATACCGGCACCCCCAGAAATATGACAATTTTTACCAATCTGAGCACAAGAACCTATTGTTGCCCATGTATCAACCATTGTAGATTCATCTACATATGCGCCAATATTAATAAAGCTTGGCATTAGAACACATCCCTTACCAACAAAAGAACCATATCTAACAATAGATCCGGGTACTGCCCTAAATCCGCTTTCTTCAAATTTTTTCTCATCCCATGAATTGAACTTAGGATCAATTTTATCCCACCAATTTGAATGATCTGGTCCGCTCGGAATTAATTTCATTTCTTTGATACGAAAATATAATAAAATTGCTTTTTTTGCATACTCATTAACTTTCCAATCAGTATCAGTTTTGTCAGCTACTCTTAATGAGCCATCATCAATTTTTTCAATTACATAATTTATAGCATCTAGAATTTCTTTTTCAGAATCTGAATTTATTTTTTCAATATCGTTAAACGCTTTTTCAATTATTTCTATTTCATTTTCCATTTAATATCCTATAGCTGAGTTTTATATATAATAGTTATTAAAGAACTTTACTAGATCATCAATTATACAATCTGCAAAATCATTATCTTCCCAAAGAGACTCAAAGTCCTTTGTTTTAAATTTCTTATTTCGTATAGGAGTCTTTCTTTTTATTAAAACTGTTTTCATTCCTAATTTTTTTGCAGGCTCTAGGTTTCTACCTATGTCTTCAAACATTATTGAGTTTTCAGGTTTAATTTTTGTTTTGTCTATAAAACTTAAATAAGCATTAATATTTGGCTTTGGTATAAAATTACTATCTTTGATATCAAAAATATCGTCAAAAACTTTATTCATCTGGAGTTGTTGTATGACATTTTCAGCATGTTTTTTTGATCCGTTAGTAAAAACGAATTTATTACCAGGTAATTTCTCTATAATACTTGTTAATTTATTGTTTGGTTTTAAAATTCCTAAATCAATATCATGAACAAATTCAAGAAACTCATCTGGATCGATATTTTTTCTTTTCATTAATCCTGATAGAGTTGTGCCATACTCTAAGAAATACTTTTTTTGAATATTGAAAGCCTCTTCTTCATTAACATTAAATTTACTGATTATAAATTCTGTCATTTTTTTATCTATTTGACTAAAAATTTCTTCTTCAGGAGAATAAAGAGTATTATCTAAATCAAATACCCAGCTATCTATATTGGATAAGTTCATTTTAAATTATCTGATTAAAGTTCCGGCACCATGTTCTGTAAATAATTCAAGAAGAACAGCGTGTTTTACTCTTCCGTCTACAATTACAGCAGCACTTACGCCATTTTCTACTGCATCAATACATGTATTGATTTTTGGAATCATTCCTCCGGAAATAATATCATTATTTATAAGATCTGTTGCCTCATCTTTAGAAAGTTCAGCTATGATATTTTTTTGGTTATCTATCACACCTTCAACATCAGTTAAAACTAAAAGTCTTTTAGCATTTAAGGAATGTGCTATAGCTCCTGCAACTGTATCTGCATTAATATTAAAAGTTTTACCTTCTTCATTAATGCCTAATGGTGCTATTACGGGAATAAAATCATTTGAAGTTAATATTTCAATTATTCCAGTATTAATTTTTTCTGGTACACCAACAAAGCCAAGATCAACAATTTTTTCAATATTTGATTCATCTTTAATTTTTCCATCATGTTTTCTTGCAATTATCATTGATGCATCCTTGCCAGATATCCTACGGCCTTACAACCACAATTATTAATTTCTGAGGCTATTTCCTTATTTATGCCTCCACAAAGTACCATTTCAACAATTTCTAAAGTTTTCTCATCAGTGATTCTCATTCCTGACTCGAATTTAGTTTCTATGCCGACTTTTTCTAACATATTGCCTATTTGAGGGCCTCCACCATGAACGATTACTGGCTTTAAACCACTTTGCTTAAGAAGCGCAACATCTGCGCAAAATGAATTTATCGACTTAGTATCTTTCATAGCGTTTCCGCCATATTTTATTACTATAATTGAACCCGCATATTTTTGCATATATGGCAGTGCTTCTGTAAGCATATCTGCATTATTAAGCCAGTCTTTTGCACTATTATCATTTTCAATCATCTCAATCACTCAATTAATTAAACTAGCAATTTCTTCTCTGATATCATCAATTCCAAATTTACTTTTAGATGATGTGATTAATATCTTTGGAAAGATTGCTTTTCTTTTTTCTACCTCTTTTAATACTAATTCAGCAAGGTTTTCAACTTTTAAGATTTTATCTGCTTTTGTTAAAACAATTTGATATGAAACAGCATGACCATCCATGACATCCATGATTTCATTATCAATAGGCATAATTTTTCTTCGAGAGTCTATAAGTAGAAAAACTCTTCTCAGATTTTTTCTAGTTTTAAGATAAGAATCAGACAGATTTGTCCACTTTTTAATTTGATCTTTTGAAGCTTTAGCAAATCCATAACCTGGCATATCAACAATATTAATTAGGGTTTTTGAATTTTGTCTCAACGAAAAAAAATTTAATTCCCTTGTGCGACCAGGATTTTTTGAGGTGTAAGCCAATTTATTTTTATTAGTAATAGAATTTAATAGAGATGATTTACCAACATTAGATCGTCCAAAAAAAGCAACTTCTGCCGAAGTTTCTTCTGGAAGATCTTTAATTTGAGTAACGCCTAATGAAAAAGTGATATTTTGTTTAAACAATAACTTTTTAGACTTAGCATCATCACCTGTTTTTTTTCTAACAGTCATAATATTAAATTAATTTTTTATTCTTTTTCAGATTTTGCAAATAAAGCAATTTCTGTTCCCTGCTTTTTCATTATATACATCTGTTGCATAATTGACAGAATACCATTCCAAGCCCAATAAATGACTAATCCAACTGGAAAATTAGCAGCTATAAATACCATAAGTATCGGCATCCATGTAAACAATGTTTTTTGAATTGGATCGGGTGGTGCAGGATTTAATTTGGTTTGCAATAAGAAGGTTAAACCGAATAAAATATGAAAAACTCCTATCATAAGTATCTGAGGAGGTTCCCAATTAATGAGCCCAAATCCGTTAAATAATGAAATTGGATCAGGTGCAGATAGATCTTTTATCCATCCAAAAAATGGTGCATGCCGCATTTCTAATGCCACTAAAAGAACATTATATAATGCGAAAAAAACAGGTATTTGAATTAAAACAGGTAAACATCCTGATAGAGGTTTTAACTCTTCTTTTTTATATAAAGATTGCATTTCCAATGCCATTTTCTGTCTGTCATCACCATATAATTCTCTTAATTTAGTTATTTCAGGTTGAACTTTTCTCATTTTTGCCATTTGAACATATGAGCGATTAACAACAGGAAAGAAAACAACTTTGATTAAAATGGTAAGTAACAAAATAGCTACGCCAAAGTTACCTGAAAAAGAGAAAAGAATATCTAAGATATAAAAAAGTGGTTTAGCTAAAAAATAAAACCAACCCCAATCAATTATTAAATCTAATCTATTGAAGATATTATTATCTGAGTATTCCTGAATTATTTTGACTTCTTTAGCACCAATAAATGCTAGACTGACAGAAGATACACTCTCTCCAGATGATGCTCCGGTAAGATCTCCAATATAACCAATTCTATAAAACTTATCGAAAGCATCAGTTGAAGTTTTAAAAATTGCTCTTTTATTATCCTTATCAAGAGAAGTGATTGCGGTTGCCCAATATTTATCTCTAATTCCAACCCAGCCTTCTTTAAATTCTGACCTAAAATCATTGTCTTCAATGTCATCATAGTCAATTTCTTCAAGCTCTTCATCAAAGTATCCTGTTGGACCCTCATGTAATAACCCCAGAGCTTGTCCATCTGGCGCCTCTTTTCTTGATAACTGTTGAAATGGAAATACCGTTATTGATCCTGGAGAATTGTTTATTATTTCTTGTTTAATATTAAAAACATAATTTTCATCAATAGAAATTTTTTGTTTAAAAATAAGTCCATTATCATTATTCCAGCTAATTACAACAGGTGTATCTGGAGTTAATGTTTGCCCTTCTTCAAGAGTCCATAGGGTATCATTTCCAGGTAGATTGTATCTTATATTCTTTGGAGCTTTCCAGCCTGATTCAACCCAAAAAGCATTATCATTCTCTTTGGGATTAAAGAATTGAACATAATCAGATTCTTCTTTTGTAGATGTCTTAAAATCTTTTAGAAAAATTTCATCTATTTTAGCGCCACAAAGATTAATTGACCCAGTAATCTTATTACTCAAAATTAAAATTCTATCTTCCTGGCAAGGTTCTGAGTAGTTTTGAATTTCATCCGTAGATATATTTAATTGAGCAATATCTTGCTCAACATTAATTTCATTATTTACAATTTCTCTTTGCTCAGGTGGAAATATAATTTGCCATCCAAATAATACGGCCATAGCAAGGACGATAGCAAATAAATATCTAGACATATCATTCATATTTAAGATCTTTCAAAACAGATGTGGATTCTTCTTTTAACACTTCCCAATCTTCATCTATTAAATTTTCTTTCGCGATAAAAACATAGTCGTAACCATTTTTTCCATATTTTGGAAGTAAATCTTTTACTAGATTTCTTATTCTTCGTTTTGCTTTATTTCTCTTAATTGCATTACCTATTTTTTTTGTTGCTGTTATTCCATATCTTGGTTCTAAATCATCTGCTCTATTATAAAACTGAATTATAAAAGAATTTGATCTAAAATATTTTGATTTAGATGCACGTAAATAATCTGATCGCTTAGTTATTTTATCGATTTTCTGATGTTTTGAAGTTTTTTTTTGTTCTTTTTGTTTTGTTGTCATCTAAATTTAAGCAGAGAGTCTTTTCCTGCCTTTAGCTCTTCGGTTGGATAAGACCTTACGACCACCAACTGTAGCCATTCTTGATCTAAAGCCATGTCTTCTCTTTCTAACAATATTACTTGGTTGGAAAGTTCTTTTCATAATAATCCCCTAGGGTTAACAACATTTTGGGTTATAAGCCCAAGATCTTCTTAAGTCAAATAGCCGTTTAAAAAATTTATTCATTATCATTTTTAAATTTTTCCATCCTCTCAACTGAACGACTCATCTGTTTCTCTCTCGTTTCGTGTTCATCGATAACCTTTATCATTGCTGAAGCTTTTTTTCTTAATTCTTCTGTTGAATCACTAAAATTTTCAAACTCTTTTTTGAATATTCCAAATTCTTTAATTATTTCTGAGGTTCTTTTATTAAGAGTAAGTGTTCTAAAACCCATCTGTATACTTATAATGTAAGCAGCTAACGAGTTTGGGCCCAAAATAAATATTCTATCCTCTTTAAGAATATTCTCTTTGATATTTAAATTCATCACTAGTTGGAATAAACTTTCACTAGGCAAGTACAGAATTGCATAATCAGTAGTAACTCCCTCTAGTAAATATTTGGAACTAATTGATTTAGCTTCTTTTTTTATATGTCTGATAATCTCTTTTTCAGATTCATCTACTAATTTTTTATCTAACTTTTCTGCAGCATTAAGGTATTTATCATAAATTCCTGACGGAAATTTTGCATCAATAGGCATTAAAAGACCATCCTGTAAAACTACAGCAAACTCTACATATTTTCCAGAATTTGGAATAATTTCTACATTTTCTCGGTATTGATCTTTTGAAAAAACATCCTCTAAAATTGATTTTAAATTCCATTCACCGAACGAACCCGCCGAAGTTGAGCCCGATAAGAAATTTCTCAATCTTCCTATAGGCTCCTTAAAAGCCTGAATATCATTATTAAGTGATAATAGATTTTCTTCTTGTTTTTTAATTGTTTCACCAAGTAGAGATTCACTTTTTTTTTGTGGAGATCTAAGTAACACAATTATTATTAAGGCGATTATAAGAAGAATTATAATTACTGAATCAAACATCTTTTCTCCAATGGCGCGCCGGGGAAGATTCGAACTCCCGACCCCCAGATTCGTAGTCTGGTGCTCTATCCAGCTGAGCTACCGGCGCTTAATAACATTATAAATGAATTATAAATAATTTAAATTAAGTATATTTATCTTTCCAAGATTGCATTTCGTATAGCTTGTCAGCTTCATATATAGCTCTTGATATTGATCGAGAGCAAACCCTTGCACCTAATTCACCAATTTCATTTATTTCTCTGTAATTTAATTCTTTATCAAAAGTATTTGTACTTACTACAAATATAACATCGCCATCTACAGGTGTATGAATGGGTCTTATAGCTCTTGCCATACCAGTATGCGACATGATCGCGATCCTTTTTGCAGTTTTGGCGTCTAATCTAGCATTTGTAGCAACGATACCAATCGTTGTATTATTTTTTTCAAGTGCATGACCAATTGAAGATCCAGACAAAATATCTTCTGGCAAATTTTGTGGAGCACCCATTCCGCCAAACTCATTATTTAACTCGTCACTTGCGCCCCAAAATTGTCCAGTTTCATAATTAACAACTGATCCAAAACTATTCACAGCAAATAACCCGCCAATTTTTAATCCTTCTTCATTTTCAAAACTAGCGCTTCCCAAACCGCCTTTTAAAGAGCCTGCTTTAGCACCATAGCCAGCACCAACATTACCTAGTTTAAATTTTTCTGAAGCTATAGTTGAGGCTTCAATTCCGAGATTACTATATGGAGCTTCATCACCCCAATCTTTATTTCCGCCATTATTTAGATCAAATAGTATAGCTGCAGGGACCATAGGAACATTCTTTATATTTTCTGATGTTTTAAATCCTCGACCACTTTTTCCAATAAAATTTGCAGCACTACTTGCTGCTTCTAAACCCCAAGCTGAACCACCTGAAAGCACAATTGCATCAATCGTATCTACCAGATTATAAGGATTCAATGCTCCAACTTCTCTTGTTCCAGGGGCTCCACCTCTTACATCTGCACCAGCTGTACTACCTATTGGGGGGATAAGTATGGTTGTTCCAGTTCCTATTTCTTTATTTTCTGCATTACCAACTAAAATACCATCAACATCAGTAATTAGATTATTTTCTCCAGAATAAAACATATTTGGAAAATTAAACAAAGCTGGTGTATTTGTATATTAATAATTAGATTAAACATTATCTGATGAAAAATTTTTATAAAATAATATTGGTCTTTTCAGTTATCTTAATACCAATTGTTGAAGCATCTGAGCCTTCAAAAGCGATAGTTGTAACTGCCAACAATTACGCTTCTGAAGCAGCTGCAAAAATAATAAAAGAAGGTGGTACAGCATTAGATGCTGCGATAACTGCTCAACTTATTCTAACAATGACAACACCTCAGTCTACAGGAATTGGTGGCGGAGGTTTTATGCTTTATTGGGATAATTCTAATTCACAATTATATGCAATTGATGGAAGAGAGGTTGCCCCAAAATCAGCGGGACCAAATTTATTTACTGATAGAAATAGTAAGGCGATTAAATTTTATCCTGATGCCGTTATCAATGGAAAATCGGTTGGTGTCCCTGGTCTAATTAGATTAATGGCAGAGACTCATAAAAAATTTGGAAAACTTGAATGGGAAGAGTTATTCATTGAGCCAATAAAAATTGCTGAAGAAGGTTTTAGTGTATCTCCCGCCCTTCATAATACTCTCCAGTATATGCGCTATCTTAAAACAGTTGAACCAGCATCATCTTTTTATTTTAAAAAGAACAATCTTAATCAACTTGAGCCAATAAAAATTGGCTCTATTTTAATCAATCAAGAATATGCAAAAACTTTAAAAAGGCTTTCTAAAAATGGCGCTGACGATTTCTATGAAGGCGAAACGGCTCAAATGATTATAAATATGGTTAATAATTCGGAGAATG
This sequence comes from Alphaproteobacteria bacterium, assembly GCA_045565415.1. GTDB lineage: Bacteria > Pseudomonadota > Alphaproteobacteria > MED-G09 > MED-G09 > AG-430-B22. The sequence goes on from JBJLFK010000039.1 coordinate 20,012, forward strand.
TTTCAGATATATTAACTTTAGAAGATTTTCAGAATTATAATGTAGTCTGGCGCGATCCCCTATGTGTTAAATATAGAGAACACAAACTTTGTGGTATGCCACCTCCTGCTGGTAATATATCTGTTTTCATGATTTTAAAAATGCTTGAAAACTATGATGTGAAATCTTTTCAGCCAACATCTCCTGAATTTATTCATCTTTACTCTGAAATAAGTGCTCTTACATACAGTGATCGGAATTTTTTTCTTGCAGATCCTGATTATGTCAATATTCCGATTGATGGCTTGTTAAGTGAAAAATATTTACGAGACAGAGTTAGCACTGTTAACAGGACCAGCTCAATACGTAATCCTAAGCCTGGAAAACCTGAAGGTGCTAAAAAATATTCTGAAAATATAGATATATCTAGAGACTCAACAAGCCATCTTGTAATTGTTGATTTATATGGAAATGCAATTTCAATGACATCGACAATTGAAGGACCTTTTGGAAGCCACCTTATGACCGGAGGGTTTATGCTAAATAATGAATTAACAGATTTTTCATTTCTACCAGATTATGATGGTGCTCCAACAGCTAATAGAGTTGAAGCAGGAAAGCGTCCTTTATCTTCAATGTCACCAACCATAATTTTTGATAAAGATAACAAAATTCATTCTTTAACTGGTTCTCCAGGAGGAACTAGTATTATTGGGTATGTTGCTAAGTCGATCTTAGGCCTGCTTGACTGGGGCATGACTCCTCAAGAGTCAGTAGATATCCCACATTACATGAGAAAAAGAGATTTAACTGAATTAGAAAAAGGCACTGAACTTGAGAAGCATCAAAAGTTTCTTGAGGCAATAGGCCATAAAGTATCCATCAAAAGAAAAAGAAGCGGTTTACACGCAGCCAAAAAAGTCGATGAAGGATATATCGGAGGTGCTGACTCAAGAAGGGAGGGTTTGGTTATCCCTATTAACTGAATATGAATTATGAATCAAAATTTTTACAGAATCCTCAACGATAATTTTGAAAAATACTCAGACAATACTTTTATTGAAGAGGAATCTGGAGAAAAATGGAAATATACTGATATAAAAAAATTAACTTCTCAATTTTCAACTTTTATAAAGAATCTTGGTTTAAAAAAAGGAAGTAGAGTTATTGTTCAAGCTGAAAAATCTGTTCATTCCGTAGCTCTTTATCTAAGTTGTTTAAAAACAGGGATAATTTATATTCCTTTAAATACTGCTTATACATCAAATGAAATATTATATTTTATCAATAATGTAGAGCCTCAATTAATATTTTTGAGTATCAATAAGTTTGATGAGCATAAAGACTTACTAATAGATTTTCCTAATATAAAAACATTTATTCTAGATGCAGAGAATACAGAGCTTATTGATGAAATTTCTGAATTAAAAGAAGATAATTATATAGAAGAATTAGATGCAAATGATATTGCCTCAATAATATTTACTTCAGGAACAACAGGAAAATCTAAAGGAGCTATGATAACTCATATGAATTTAGAATCTAATGGTAATGCCCTTGTTGATGCTTGGGGTTTCAGTGAAAATGATATTTTGATTCATGCTCTTCCTATATTTCATGTTCACGGCCTATTTGTTGCTCTTCATACAATTCTTTTAAGTGGATCTAAGATAATTTTTTTCCAAAAATTTTCTCCTGATGCCTTAATTGAAAGGCTAATAGATGCAACAGTTATGATGGGAGTTCCAACTTATTACAGTAGGTTATTATCTAAGGATAATTTTAATAAAAGCACATGTAAGAATATACGATTATTTATTTCTGGATCTGCCCCACTTACAGATAATGTATTTTTAGAATTTAAGAAACGAACAGATCACGATATTCTTGAGAGATATGGAATGTCAGAAACTGGAATGATTACATCTAATCCTTTAAATGGCGATAGAATATCAGGAACTGTTGGATTTGCTTTGTCAGGTATAGATATAAGGGTGTCCAATGAAACGGGAGAAATACTACCAGTAGATAGCCGAGGAATTGTTGAAGTAAAAGGACCAAATGTTTTCAGAGGATATTGGCGATCGGAAGAGAAAACTAAAAAAGACTTCAGATTGGATGGCTTTTTTATAACTGGTGATATTGGAGAGTTAGATTATGAAGGAAGACTGACTTTATTTGGCAGATCTACCGATATGTTAATTTCAGGTGGTTATAATATTTATCCCAAGGAAATAGAATTAATTTTAGATGAAATTGAAGGCATTCAGGAAAGTGCAGTGTTTGGTTGTCCTCATGATGATTTAGGAGAAGCAGTAGTTGCAATTTTAATTTCAAATAAAGTTAAAGATATCATTTCTGATGACAGTATTGAAGAAATACTGTTAAAATCTATTGCACAATTTAAATGTCCTGCCAGATATATTTGGTTAGATGAATTACCAAGAAATGCTATGGGCAAGGTACAAAAGAAAGTTTTAAAAGAAAAATATAATAAGATTTTTAAGGAGTTAAAATGAGCAATCAAGAAAAAGTAATGGATTTTATTAATCATTGGAACAATAGAGATATTGAAGGAATTATGAGCTCATTATCTGATGATTGTTTTTATCACAATATTCCTATGGAACCTCAAACAGGTAAAGATGCGATTAGAGCTAACTTGGAGCCATTTGTGCAAATGGCTACAAATATTGAATGGATAGTTCATCAAATAGCTGAAAATGAGGATGGAGTAGTATTAACTGAAAGAACTGACAGATTTGAAATAAATGGTCAATGGATGAGTATTTTAGTAATGGGTGTAATGGAATTTAAGGATGGCCTTATTTGTAATTGGAGAGATTATTTCGACATGAAGGCTTATGAAGAAGAAACCTCTAGAATACTTGGCTAAATAATCATTTGTGACAGTTTCCAAAGATTATTGACTATTACAGCAGTCATATTTATTAGTTATAAAATTATTTATGGTTCGGGGGGAGGACTATTATAAAGGCCTTCGGATGAAATCTGACATAAACTCTAGTAACAAAAATAAGGATAAAGAGAGTAAAAGTAGTTTTAATAAAACTATGGAAGAGCATTATTCTGATTCCCATTTGTCTGGCGGACATTTATCCTATCTTGATAAGCTCTATGAAACTTTTTTAAATAATCCGGATGTCATTTCAAAAGATTGGAAAGATCTTTTTGCATCTCTTACTGTGTCTGATAATTATAAAAACGATATTATCTATTCAGAGGTTGTAGATAGCTTTAAAAATAAAGTAAGAAAGCATCACAATAATAAAAAAGAATATAAAAAAGTTAGCAATGGATACTTTCAAAAAACATTACCATTAACGATTAATGGTAAGGTTAATTATTATATTGATGCATATAGAAGTTTTGGTCATACAGCTGCCGATTTAGATCCACTCCAATTAGCTCAGAAAGATATCCATATTGATTTGATTTATGCTGAAAAATTATTGGAAAACATAAACCCAGAAGAGCGCGTTGGAAACGATTATCCTAAAGGCTCAAGGAATAAAATCTTTTTAAAAGAGTTAAAAGAATCCATCACAAAAAAATATAGCGGCAATATAGGTATAGAATTTTCACATATATCTGATGAAAGAGAGAGAAATTGGATAATAGATAGATTTGAGAATAGTGATTACAAAAAAATAAATTTAGATAAAAAAATCTTTATCTTGAAAAGATTAATTTCTGCAAGAGGTTTGGCAAAATATTTATCTGCAAAATACCCCGGCATGAAAAGATTTGGTATAGACGGATGTGAATCTTTAATACCTCTAATGGATACCTTAATTGAACAGACATCAAAAAATAGCGCTGAACAAATTTGTTTTGGAATGGCTCATAGAGGGAGATTAAATTTACTAATAAATATTTTAGGAAAAAAACCAAAAGATTTATTTGCCGAATTTGAAGAAAATTATGATCTGAAAGGCACCAATACTGGTGATGTTAAATATCATTTAGGTTTCTCATCAAATATACATACATCCAATGGTGATGTTCATGTCTCTCTGATAAATAATCCATCACATTTAGAAATAGTAGATCCAGTTGTAGTTGGGTCTGTTCGAGCAAGACAAGATAGATTAAATGATAGAGAAAGAAATAAAGCTGTGCCAATCTTAATTCATGGTGATGCTTCATTTAGTGGGCAGGGAGTTGTTATGGAAACACTTCAAATGTCTCAAACTAGAGGCTATGGAGTTGGAGGCACTATCCATGTCATCATAAATAATCAAATAGGGTTTACAACTGATAACCCAAAGGATTCACGTTCAACAAGATATTCAACAGATGTAGCAAAGTTTATTGAAGCACCAATATTTCATGTAAATGCTGATGACCCTGAGGCAGTAATTTATGTATCTAAATTAGCTTCAGATTATCGTGAAAAATTTAAGAAAGATGTTGTCATTGATCTAATTGGTTACCGAAGAAGTGGTCATAATGAAGCAGATGACCCATCTTCAACACAACCAGTAATGTATAAGAAAATTAAACAGCATCCATCCGTTTTGAAATCATATAAAGATAAATTAATACAAAACAATGACATTACCTTGGATGAGTTTGATGAATTTAAAAAATCTTACAGATCCTCAATTGAAAAAGGTGAAAGTGTTGCTCATAACTTATCAAAAATAAAAAATGATGATCTATGGTTTGAATGGGACCAGTTCGTTGGTGCTAGGTGGGATGAAAAAACCGATACAGCTGTCAAACAAGATCAACTTATTAATGATGCTCGAACAATCGCCGATATTCCAAAAGACTTTGTTTTACAAAAAAAAGTCAAAAATATAATTAAGCAAAGAATAGATATGGCTGAGGGAAAATTAGAATTTAACTGGGGATTTGCCGAGATTGCAGCATATTCGAGTCTTTTACGAGAGGGATACCCAATTAGATTTAGTGGGCAAGATATAAGGAGAGGAACATTCGATCACAGACATGCTGTGATGTTTGATCAAGAGGATGGGAGAACTTACTATCCATTGAATAAATTTGCAGAAAAAGGAAATACAAATATTGGAATTTATGATTCAATATTATCAGAGGAGGCTGTCTTAGGATTTGAGTATGGTTATTCAGCAACATGGCCAACCGGTCTAGTGATTTGG
>JBJLFK010000040.1:0-22599 GCA_045565415.1 Alphaproteobacteria bacterium
CAATTTATCTGTATTATCTTTTTCGAGAGACATTGATGCAGTCATAAAATATTCAGAATAATGAGTTTTAAGGTAGGCAGTTTGATATGCAATTAGTGCATAGGCTGCTGCATGAGATTTATTAAATCCGTATCCAGCAAATTCTGCTACTTGTTCAAAAATATAATCTGCTTTTTTTTCTTCTATATCATTATTAATAGCCCCAGATATAAATCTTTCTTTTTGAGAGTCCATTTCACTTTTAATCTTTTTACCCATTGCTCTTCTTAAAATATCAGCTTCTCCGAGTGTATAACTAGATAAAATTTGGGCTGTTTGCATAACTTGTTCCTGATAAATAATCACTCCATATGTTTCTTTTAATATTTTTTCAAGCCTAGAATCCATATAATCAGGTTTTTCATCTCCTTTTTTACAAGCAATATATTTTGGAATATTATCCATAGGTCCTGGTCTATATAACGCAACCAAAGCAATAATATCTTCGAAGCAATCTGGCTTCATATTTCTTAAAACATCTTGCATTCCACTACTTTCAAGCTGAAATATTCCAATTGTATTTCCAGTACCAAGTAAATCAAATGTTTGTTTATCATCTAAAGGTATTTGTGAAATATCTAGATTAATTCCTTTTTTCTGATTTATCAGATTTATTGCCTTATCAATTACGGTTAGTGTTTTTAATCCTAAAAAATCAAATTTAACTAAGCCAGAGGCCTCTACCCACTTCATATTGAATTGCGTGACAGGCATTTCCGATCTTGGATCACGATAAAGTGGAACAGTATTTTGCAAAGGCACATCGCCAATAACCAAGCCAGCAGCATGAGTTGATGCGTTTCTATATAAACCTTCTAATTCTAAACCAATCTTGAGCATTGAAGCAATATCATCATCATTATCTCTCTCTTCTCTAATTCTTATATCACCTTCAATTGCTTCATTGAGAGTGGTTGGATTAGCAGGATTATTTGGTACGAGCTTACATATTCTATCTACTTGACCATAAGGCAGTCCCAGAACTCTTCCAACATCTCTAAGTACTGCTCTAGATTGTAAACTTCCAAATGTAATAATTTGAGCTACACTATCCTTGCCATATTTTTCTTGAACATACTCAATTACCTCTTCTCTTCTATCCTGACAAAAATCTATATCAAAATCAGGTAAAGAAATTCTTTCAGGATTCAAAAATCTTTCAAAAATTAAATTAAATTTAATTGGGTCAAGATCAGTGATTGTTAACGCCCATGCTACAAGAGAGCCAGCTCCAGAACCTCTCCCAGGTCCAACAGGTATATTTTTACTTTTAGACCACTTTATAAAATCAGCTACTATCAAAAAGTATCCTGGAAAATTCATTGATATAATTATATCTAACTCGCCATTAAGGCGATCCCAATACACTTCTTCGTTGTTAATTTTATTTTCTAAGATTTTCTTTTTTAAGCCTTCTTTGGCCTGATTAACCAATTCATTTGTTTCTCCCTCAGAGTCAAGACCACTAAACCTTGGTAATCGGGGTTCGGACCTACTAACCTTAAAAGATGACCTGTAAGCTATTTCTAATGTATTATTAATTGCTTCAGGCATATCACTAAATAATTCAATCATTTCTTCTGGGGATTTAAAGTAAAATTCATTAGTTAATATTTCTCGATTAGAACTATTAACTGTTGTCGAGTCTTTAATTGCTATAAGCGCATCATGAGAAGTAAACCTATCTTTAGATTCAAAAAATATAGTATTTGATGCAACAACTGGTACTCTTATATCGTCGGCTATATCAAGTAAGTCATTTTCAAAGTCATCTTTTCCCATTCTTTGAATTTCAATATAAATCCTATCTTGAAATATTGAGTTTAATTTTTTTGTTAACTCTAAAGCATTCTTTTTAAGGCCAGACTTAAGATAATTATTGATTAAACTCCCATATCCACCTGTTAACAATATTAAACCTTCATTTAATTCTGATAGTCTATTTAAACTTAATCTTTCATCATCATTTGTTAAAAAAAGTTCAGATGATAGCTTTATTAAGTTCTTATAGCCCTGTTCATTTTTAGCCAAACAAACGATTGATCCATCATTTTTTTGATCATAAAATGATAAATTACATCCAATAATTGGTTGAATTCCCTTATCAATAAGTTTTTCAGAAAACTCAAGTGCTCCAAATAAATTATTTCTATCAGTTAGACCGACCGCTGGAATATTATGATTTATAGCTTTTTTAACTATACTTTCTATTTGCATAGCTCCCTCTAACAAAGAATATTGAGAAGTCGCTCTTAACGGAATATAATTTAAATTATCCATTTGGTTATTTTATCAGATCCTCAATATTAATTAATCTATCTTGTAGGTTTGCTATTTCAAGATTATGTGTGGCTAAAAACAAACTGCAACCATACTCATCAACTAACTCATTAAATAAACTAACAACACTAATCGCGGTTTTGCTATCTAGATTACCTGTTGGCTCATCGGCAATAATAAGTGATGGCTTATTTATTAATGCTCTTGCAATAGCTGCTCGTTGCTGCTCACCTCCAGAAACTTGGTTGGGAAAATTATTCCTTCTATTTGAGAGATTAACATTTTTTATAAAATCATTAGCTATCTCTATCGCTTGATTTTTCTGCATACCATTAATAATTAAAGGAAAGGCAATATTTTCAAGGATTGTAAAATCAGATAAGAGATTATTAAATTGAAAAACATAACCTATGTTTTTCTTACGCAAATTAGAAATTTTTTTATCTGACTTCCAATCAACTTCAGAGTTATTTACATAGACAGATCCTGAATTAGGTCTCTCAATAAGGCCTGCAATATTTAAAATAGATGTTTTACCTGATCCAGATGGACCAATAATTACAACTTTTTCTCCCTTATTAATGTCAATATTTATGCCTGAGAAAACATTTATAAGTGTTTCTCTTACTAAATAACTTCTTGATACCTTATTGAGGGATAAAATATTACTCATTTCTCAGAGCCTCTGCAGGATCTTTTGAAACAGACCTTATGGCAGGATATATTGTTGCCAATATTGATAAAGATAATGACAAAATAGTAATTGTTATTACCTCAGGAATATGAATTTCGGAAGGCATAGAAATTAGAAAATAAATTTCTGGATTAAATAGCGTAACATCGAAAATAGACATTAAAAATAATCTTATATTTTCTACATAGACACTAACAAGAATACCTACAACTAGGCCAATAATTGTAGCAAAAAAACCTATTTTAGCTCCTGATATTATAAATAACCTAGCAATACTTGCTTTTTTCATTCCCATTGCTCTTAAGATAGATATTTCTCTAGATCGATCTTTTACTAATATTATTAATCCGGAAACAATGTTAATTCCTGTAATTATTAATAATAGTGAAAATATCAGAAACATTACATTTCTTTCTACTAATAGCATTTCTTGCAAATTAGCATTCGTTTGTGTCCAATCTCTTGAAAAAACATTAAATCCCTCTAATGCATTATCGATATCTTGTTTATAAATTATTGACTTTTCAGGATTATCAACAAAAATTTGAATTACACCGGCAACATTTCCCAAATTAAGAAATTCTTGGGCAATGGGTAAATCAATAAAAATAACAGTTGAGTCATAGTCGGTCATGCCAATATCAAATACCGCATCAATATCATAGGAGTATGATCTCGGAATTGTTCCAAAGGGAGATGAAATTCCCCTTGGAGACATAATAGATATATTATCACCATGACCAAGGGATAATGAGGATGCTAATCTAGATCCTATTACGACACCATTATTACTGCCGATAAGATTGCCCTCAATTATATTTGAAGATACAATATCAATCTTAGATAATTTTCCTAGTGGAATTCCCCTTAATAAACCTCCAGAAGACTGACTTTCCCCTAGAGCTAGAATCTGAGCCTCTATCATAGGTACTGATTTCTTAACAAATTCAAAATCATTGATTCTGCTTTCAATGGATTCAAAATTCTTAATTCCTTCTTGTTGAGTAGGATAAATTAATATGTGTCCATTAATATTTACAATTTTATTTATAAGCTCTGTTCTAAAACCGTTCATAACAGACATTACAACTACTAAAACTGCTACACTTGAGGCAATACCAAGAAAAGAAATAAGAGTTATAACTGAAAAAAAACCTTCTTTACCTTTCGGACGAAGGTATCTTTTTGAAATCCATAATTCTAACAATAAGTTTTTAATGATTTACTCCGTTAGATTAATTTTAATAATTCTTTAATAATATTATCTAAATCAATACTCACTCTTTGGTCGCTCAACCTATTTTTTAACTCACATTTATTATTTTCTAAGTCCCTTGGACCTAAAATAATTTGATACGGAATTCCAATTAAATCCATATCAGCATATTTTTTTCCTGCACTTTCATCTCTGTCGTCATAAATAACATCAATATTATTATTTCTTAATTCTTGATAAATTTTTTCTGAGATTTTTTTACATCTCTCATCATTCTTAGCTAAATTAATTACACCAACTTGAAATGGCGCTACAGAGGTTGGCCATAATATTCCTCTGTCGTCATGATAAGCTTCAATAATAGCTGATACTAATCTGGATACTCCAATCCCATAAGAACCCATATAAACAGGAATATTATCGCCTTTGTCATTATTAACAAATGCGTTCATGGGTTCTGAATATTTGTGGCCAAAAGAAAAAATATGACCAATTTCAATTGCTTTACCTTTATTTTGAAATTCCTCAGGTATTTTTTTGAACAAATCTTCAGAATGCTTATCATCTGTTGAAGAATAAAATTTTGTGAAATTATTATAAGAATTTTCTAAGGAATCTTTATTTGAATAATCGAAATCATAATCTTCTATTTCCAGTATCCTGCTATCATAATAAATCTCTGTTTCACCGGTATTCGTGATAATAGAAAACTCGTGACTTAATTCACCTCCTATAGGACCACTGTCAGCAACAACAGGTATCGCATTTAAACCTAATCTTTTGAAAGTTTTCATATATGAAGTAAACATTTTAAAATATGAGATTTTTGAAGACTCTTTATCCAAATCAAATGAATAAGCATCCTTCATTAAGAATTCTCTACCTCTTAACAAACCAAAACGTGGTCTGATTTCATCTCTAAACTTCCATTGAATATGAAAAAGATTTAAAGGAAGATTTTTATATGATTTAATATATGACCTAAAAATTTCAGTTATTTGTTCTTCATTTGTTGGTCCATATATTAAATCTGCATCATGTCTATCAGATACCCTTAACATCTCTTCGCCATAACCTTCGTATCTTCCAGACTCTATCCATAAATCTGATGATTGCAGTGTTGGCATTAAAATTTCAATTGCTCCTGCAGCCTCTTGTTCCTCCCTTACTATTGATTCAATTTTTTTAAGAACTTTAAAACCTAATGGCAGCCAGGAATAAATACCTGCACTTTCTTGTTTTATCATACCGGCTCTAATTAATAATTGATGAGAGGGTATCTTCGCGCCTGATGGATTCTCCTTGCTAGTCGGAATAAAAGATTTTGACCAGTACATTATTACCTCTTGCTATAAACGCTTCATTGCTTAAGTCCATTATTTAATTGTAATGGATAATTACTTCTACGAAAGGTTTTTTTCCCCATATATAATTTATTTCTTTTGTAACGGCATTTTTAATTCTATTTTCTAACTTTTCATCTACTTTACTTGATTTAAGAATTTGAGATAATCTTTCATGAACCAAATCTACTAAACGTATACCTTTTTCATCAAACTCTGGTATTCCAATAGTGTTTACAATAGGTTTTTTTTTAACTTTATTATTAATAACTTGAATGCTTACCGTTAAAAGTCCAGAAAATGATAATTTACTTCTTTCTGAAGAATTTGACTCAAAATCATGCACTAAAATATTGCCATCTTTATATATTCTTCCGCTTTCAACAGTTTTTACATCTTCAAAACCATCTTTACTGATAGTTATAAGCTCTCCATTTTCAATAACTTTCGCCTGAATTCCACATTGACTGGCAATATTAGCATTTTCTCTCAAATGTCTATGCTCACCATGTACGGGTATCATATATTTAGGTTTCAAAATATTAAACATTTCTATTAATTCATCTTCGCATGGATGTCCTGATACATGAACAAAACTATCTTTTTCTGTAATTACATTTATGCCTCTTTTTGCAAATGTGTTTTGCAAACGCAGAATACCATATTCATTACCTGGAATCATTTTTGATGAAAAAATTACCGTATCGCCTTCATCAGCATATAAATTTCTGTGTTCATCTCTAGCAATTTTTGATAGTGCTGCCCTATATTCGCCCTGACTCCCTGTACATAAAATTAATGTCTTATCAGCAGGAAGATAGCCTGCGTCTTCCTCATCTACAAAATCAGGTATACCTCTAAAATAACCAGACTTCTTAGCAGCTCTGGCAATTTTATGCATGCCCATCCCAGATAAAACAACTTGCCTATCGTTAATGGCTGCTGCTTCAGCTACTGATGTTAATCTTGCTACATTAGAAGCAAATGTACTTATAAATATTCTTCCTTCAATACCTGAGATAATGTCTATTAATGAGTCTCTAACCTTTGACTCTGATCCTGATTTACCTGGGACAATTGAATTTGTTGAATCGCATACAAGCAAATCAATATTTAGATTACTTAATTCACTAACCTTATTTTTATCAAACTTACCGCCAACTATTGGATCATCATCAATTTTCCAGTCACCTGAGTGAAAGATTTTTAAATTAGGGGTTTCTATTACAATTGCATTCATTTCTGGAATTGAATGAGAAAGTCCAATTACTTTAATATTGAATGAGCCAATCTGTAATTCTTCTTGGTCATCAATAATTACTAATTTTTCATCAAAACTAATTTTATATTCATTAAACTTTTCTTCTAATAATGAAGCAGTAAATTTAGTTGTATAGATTGGGCATTGAAGATGGGGCCATATAAATGGCATTGCGCCAATATGGTCTTCATGTGCATGTGTTAATATAATACCGAGAAGGTTTTTCTTTTTTTTCGCAATGAAGTTTGGATCAGCCATTTGAAGGTCAATTCCTGGTGCTCCTGATTGAGAAAAAGTAACTCCACAATCTATCATGATCCACTCTTCTTTGCTTTCTTGAGAATAACCATAAAGATTTAGATTCATTCCAATCTCACCTGTGCCACCTAATGGTAAAAAATAATTTTTAGACAATTTTCAATTCCTCAATAATTTCTGCGGCATAAAAAACACTTTTTTCTCCATTATGGCATAAAATCAACCCCCCTTGATCATTTAGGTCAGAAAATATTCCATCTAGTTTTTTCCCTGTTGGTAATAACATTGAAATATTTTCATTAATTTTATAAGCAAATTTTTTCCAATCTTCTAGGATTTGAGAGAAATTTTTTCCATTTTCCCATCTTTTAATATTTTCTAAAAGATTAATGTTCAACTTATTAAGGAACTCATTTCTATCAACATCAAAATTAAATTCTTTTTTTAAACTAGATGCCTTAAATGAACTATTTAATGGAAACTTTATAAGATTTACACCTATCCCAATTGCTAAATATTCTTTATCGGTATTTGACCTTAAACTTTCAATTAAAATACCAGCACACTTAGAGTCATTTATTATGATATCATTCGGCCATTTTAAAAAAATATCTGTCATACCTGAATTGAATCCATCGATAGTCTTTTTGAGAGCCAAAGATGTAACAAAAGATAAATGAGGTATATATTGTTTTTCAATTTCATGCTCTAAAATAAAAGTTCCCATAAAATTACCTTTTTGAGAAACCCAATACCTATTTTTTCTTCCTCGGCCAGAAGTTTGTTCATTTGCTATAATCCAAAGTGGGAAATTACTTTTATGATTTAAAATTCTTTGAGCTTCATTATTAGTGCTATCAATCTCATCTAAAATTATAATATCTATTTCTTTTGTACGCATTTATAATTTAATTTAAAGCTAAGGTTGCATTACTTATTATATTTGCTAAAGGCGTAATTGATTGAACAAAAATAAATCCAAGTATAAATATAAAACAGATTGAATTAATCAATCCTAAAGATCTTGAAAATGTGATTTTTTTAGTATCCACAGCCTCATCAAAAAACATTACTTTAACAAAACGTATATAATAAAATGCACCAATAACACTCGCAATAAGAGCGAAGGTTGCTAAAAAGATTAATCCCTCATTTATTAAAGAAATAAAAACATAATATTTTGCAAAAAAACCTGCCAAAGGTGGGATTCCGGCAAAAGAAAACATATAAAGAGCTATAGAAATAGCTAAACTAGGGCTATTTACTGACAAACCAGCTAAGTCAGAAATATTGTTAATATCTTTTTCAGCCCTATTTTGAATATTTATTAAGCATGAAAAGAATCCGATATTAGCAACTATATATATAACCATATATACCAATATACTTTCAATATCACTCTTGTTTCCAGTAGATAAAGCTAGTGTTGCAAATCCCATGTGAGCGATTGAGCTATAAGCAATTAATCTTTTTATATTGTTTTGCCATATGGCAACCACAGACCCGAGCAAAATAGAAGAAAAAGACACAAATATAATTATTTGTGACCAACTGGATATAAAGTTATCAAATGGAACATATAAAATTCTTATTAAAATTATCATTGCTGCCATTTTTGGGACTGATGCAAAAAATGATGTAACAGGAGTTACCGCACCTTGGTAAACATCAGGTGCCCACATATGAAATGGGACAGCAGAAATTTTAAAAACTATACCCGCAAGTAAAAACGCTAAACCAAATGTAATTCCCAATTGGTTTGATGATAAAGTTAATTGTGAAATTTCATTTAAGAAAATTGTACCAGTAAAACCATAAATTAAAGAAGATCCATACAAAAGAAGGCCTGACGATAAAGCTCCTAATATAAAGTACTTAACCCCGCTTTCAGATGAAAAAGAGTCATTCCTGTTAAATGTTGCAAGGACATATAGCGGAAGACTTTGTAATTCAATTGCAAGATAGAGAGATACTAAGTCATTTGCTGACACCATTAACGCCATCCCAAGTGTCGAAAATAAAATTAATATAGGGAATTCAAAAGCAGTTTTATCATAATTTCTTAACCAATTAGCAGACATAATAATTGATAGAGCAGAAGTAAGAAAAATAATAAATTTAGCAAAACTCGATAATTTATCTTCGATAAAGAAACCATTAAAAGCAAAAGCCTGGATGTTATTAGATATTAATTCATTAAAAGATAAAATTAACAATGTTAGAAATGAGAGAGTAATTATTAAATTTATTGATTTTTTTTGATAAAATGAACCTATCATTAATAAACTCATAGCTGTTATGGCTAAAATTAATTCTGGAGCAATTATTATTAAACTTTCAAATAAATCGACCATTATTACTTACCTCCAGATAAATTAATAGATTCTACTAATCCAATCGATGAAACAGAAATAAGATCAAGAACAGGTGCTGGATAAATTCCAAAAAGAATAATTAATATTAATAATGGAATTAGAGTTACTTTCTCACCTAATGTCAGATCCTTTAGAGATTTTACAGCATCATTTGTTATTTTTTCAAAAATTACTTTTCTGTATAACCATAATCCATATACCGCAGAGAGAATTACTCCACTGGCTGCAAAGAAAGCAAAAACCTTATTAAATGAAAAAATTGCCATAATGGTTAAAAACTCTCCGACAAAGCCAGTTGTTCCTGGTAAGCCAATATTAGCAAGGGTGAAAACCATTAAAAATAGAGCAAATTTTGGCATTACTGAGACGACACCGCCATAATCTGCGATTTTTCTTGTATGCATTCTATTATAAATCACGCCTACGGATAAAAACAATGCTCCGGATATAAGGCCATGTGAAAACATCTGAAATATACCTCCTTGGATTCCATTAATGTTAAATGTAAAGATTCCCATGGTAACAAAACCCATATGGGCAACAGAAGAATAAGCTATAAGTTTTTTTATATCCTCCTGAACATAAGCGACTATAGATGTATAAATAATTGCAATAACACTTAGGATAAAAATGAAATCAGAAAAATAAAAACTAGAATCGGGTAACAATGGTAAAGAAAACCTTAAAAAGCCATATCCACCCATTTTTAATAAAATAGCTGCAAGTATAACTGATCCTGCTGTTGGAGCTTCAACATGGGCATCTGGTAACCATGTATGGAATGGCCACATAGGCATTTTAACGGCAAAAGAAGCAAAGAAGGCAAGCCATAATAGATTCTGTATAATACCGTGATCAATACTGAAAACATCATAAATTATGGGTAATTCAGTGGTTCCTGATGCTAAAACAATATATATAATTGCAACTAACATCAAAACAGACCCTAAAAGAGTATATAAGAAAAACTTAAATGCTGAATAAACTCTTCTTTCGCCACCCCAAACACCAATAATTACAAACATCGGAATAAGCACACTTTCGAAAAATAAATAGAAAAGCACTATATCTAATGCGCAAAAAGTACCTAACATCAGTGTTTCAAGTATTAAAAATGAACACATATAGTAATCAACACGATCACTTATAATGTTCCAACTAGCAATTATGCATATAGGTGTAAGAAAAGTAGAAAGAAGAATAAATAATATTGATATACCATCTATACCCATTCTATAGGTCATAAGGCCACTCATAATAGGAATACGCTCATTATACTGAAAATCAGAAGTATTAATGTCAAAATTATATAAAATTATTAATGATATTAGAAAAGTTATTAAAGATACAAATAGAGCTATATATTTAGAAATATTTTGATAATTTTCTGCATTAATAATTTTTCCGACAATTATAAATGGCAGACCAATCAAGGGTAAAAAAGTCAGTATACTTAATAATGGTAAATTAATCATAATATCAGTAAACCAAAAACCTAATTAATAAAAATCCCAGGCCAATAAGCATTGCAAATGCATAATGGTAAACATAACCAGTTTGAATTTTACTTACATTTCTAGAAATACTAATTACAAAAGAGGAAATACCATCAGGACCAAGACCATCAATAATTTTTTTATCAAAAAATAACCATAAAAAATTACCAATTCTTTTTAAAGGATTTACGAATATAAAATTATATAATTCATCAAAATACCACTTGTTATATAAAAAATTATAAATAAATGACAATTTATTTGATAAGAATGATGGAACATTTTTTAAAAGCAAATAAAATAATGCAGCTATAATAAAACCAATAACCATCATGGCGAGTGGAATTTTCTTCACCCAAAAAGGAGAATGATGAATTTCTTCAAGAATATGATTATCGGGATGAGTATAGATAGAGCTACCCCATAGATCCTTTAGTTCATAAGATAGAAAAAAGTCAGAAAATAAATATCCAGAAAAAAGTGCTCCAAAACTTAACAAAAGAAGCGGTATGGTCATCGATAATGGACTTTCATGTGCTTTTGACAAAACATCTTGTGATGCTCTCGTTTTACCGTGGAAAGTTAAAAAGATAAGCCTCCATGAATAAAAACTAGTTAAAAGGGCAGAAAAAACAAGAAGATAAAAAGCATATTCATGCCCAAAAGCATGACTTACGAAAGCTGATTCAATTATAGCATCCTTTGAGTAATAACCAGATAGTAAAGGAGCTCCAGTTAACGCTAAAGTTCCAATTAACATCATTATCCATGTAAATGGAATAATTTTATATAAACCTCCCATCTTTTGAATATCTTGTTCATCAGACATAGCGTGGATAACTGACCCAGATCCAAGAAAAAGAAGAGCTTTGAAAAAAGCATGAGTAAAAAGATGAAAGATAGCTACTTGATACGCCCCAACACCCAAAGCAACAAACATATAGCCTAATTGAGAGCATGTTGAATAAGCAATAATTCTTTTAATATCATTTTGAACAAGTCCAACTGTTGCTGCAAAAAATGCAGTAGATGCTCCAATAATTATAATAAATGATAAGGCAAGATCAGAATTTTCAAAAATTGGTGAGCATCTTGCTACAAGAAAAATTCCAGCTGTAACCATAGTTGCTGCATGAATTAAAGCTGAAACTGGTGTAGGACCTTCCATTGCATCAGGTAGCCATGTATGTAAAAAAAGTTGAGCAGACTTTCCCATTGCCCCCATAAAAAGCAATAAACATGCTACATTTATAGTGAATTGATTAACATTATTAATTTTTTGAAAAATAACATCAAAGCTTATTGAGCCTGTTGCTATATAAATTACCGCAATACCTAAAAGAAAACCAAAATCTCCAACCCTATTAACTACAAAGGCCTTCATTGCAGCAGCATTAGCAGATGGTTTTTCATACCAAAAACCAATCAATAGATATGAAGCTAAACCTACGCCCTCCCATCCAAAAAATAACTGCAGTAAGTTATCTGATGTAACAAGCATAAGCATAGCAAATGTAAAAAATGATAGATATGAGAAAAACCTGTATTGATAAGGGTCATGACTCATATAACCAATAGAGTAAATATGAACTAATGCCGAAACAGAAGTAACAACAACAAGCATTACAGAAGTTAAAGTATCAAATTTTAAGGACCAAGATGCATCTATTGCCCCAGAATTAATCCATTCGAATAAAAATTGATTACTAGTTTGATAACCGTTTAGTGTCATATAAAATAAATATGCTGAAAGGATAGAAGAAGCTAAAATTAAAGAACAAGAAATAAAATGACTAAGTCTTAATCCAAGTATTTTACCAAAAAAACCTGAAATCATAGAACCAATCAAAGGTAAGAAAACTATTAAAAATAATTCCATTAGCCCCTCATTTTATTAATTTCATTAACATTAATGTTGCCCGAGTTTCTAAAATAAACAACAAGAATAGCTAAACCAATTGCTGCTTCGCCTGCAGCTACAGTAAGAATGAAAAGAGAAAAAATTTGTCCCGTAATATCGCCTAAAAATACAGAAAAAGAGATAAAGTTTATACTCACACTTAAGAGAATTAACTCTAAAGACATAAGTATTATTATTAAATTTGTTCTATTTAAGAAAATACCGAAAACACCTGTAAAAAATAAGAAAGCGCTTAATATAGTATAATGATATATACCTATTTCAAAAATCATTCTGATTCCTCAAATGTTATATCCTTTAATTCAACATTTTTTTCTTGATCCCTGCTTACCTGAGATGAAATATCTTGCCTTCTAACATTATCTCTATGCCTTAAAGTTAGTACTATTGCTCCAATCATGGCCACTAATAAAATAAGACCCGCAATTTGAAAATGATAAAAATGTTCCGTATAAATCTTTGAGCCAATGATTTCTGTATTAGTTAAGCTATTTAGTTCATTATTTTTATTAATAATAAATGATTGTTCTTCAGGATAATAAACAAATAAAACAATCATTTCAGCTATAAGAATACCAGCTGTAATAATTCCTGTTTTAACAAAATTAGTTTTTTTATTTAATTCTTCAAAATTTAAGTCCAACATCATTACAACAAATAAAAATAGGACTGCTACCGCTCCTACATAAACAATAAGCATTATTAAAGCTAAGAATTCTGCTCCTGCTATTAGAAAAATTCCTGCAGCATTAAAAAATGAAAAAATCAAAAATATCACTGAATTTACAGGATTTTTTGATGTGATCACAAGTAAAGCCGAAGCAAGGATTAAAAAAGAAAAAATGAAAAATAAAATAGAAGCAAACATTTATATTTAATTACCTGAAAGGTGCATCCCTTTCAATGTTTCTAACTAGCGATACTTCCCATCTATCACCATTATCCAAAAGTTTTTCTTTTGTATATAAAAGCTCCTCACGTGTCTCTGTTGCAAATTCAAAATTAGGCCCTTCAACGATTGCATCAACAGGACAAGATTCTTGGCATAAACCACAATAAATACATTTTACCATATCTATGTCGTACCTTATAGCCTTTCTAATTCCGTCTTCGTTTCTTGGCGATGCATCAATAGTTATAGCTTGAGCAGGACAAACGGCTTCGCATAATTTACAAGCTATACATCGCTCTTCACCATTAGGATACCTTCTCAGCGCATGCTGACCTCTAAACCTTGGAGATAGCTTGCCTTTTTCAGAAGGATAATTAATGGTTACCCTTTTTCTAAAAATGAAATATTTCATGGCCGTATATAAGGCTTTTAGAAAATCGAGCTGTATAAGGTTTTTAAAAATATATAGTATTTTTCTCATTGTTATCTCTATGGCGCTAAATCAAATATAAAAAGGACTGAAGCAGTCAAAACAACCCAAAAAAGTGATATCGGAAGAAAAACTTTCCAACCTAATCTCATTAATTGATCATATCTATATCTTGGTACAAGAGCTTTTACCATCCCAAACATAAAGAAAATGAAAGCCACTTTTAGCATAAACCAGACTACGCCAGGAATAGCATTTAAAGGGTAAATATCAAGAGGAGGTAACCAACCACCTAAAAACAGAATCGTAATCATTGCACACATTAAAAAAGTTGCCGCTAACTCGCCAAGAAAATATAAGAGAAAGAAAGATGAAGAATATTCTACTTGATATCCAGCTACTAATTCGGCTTCAGCCTCAGGTAGATCAAATGGAGGACGATTTGTTTCAGCAAGAGCAGACACAAAGAATATTATGAACATTGGAAAAAGGGGAATAAAAAACCAAATCTTCTTTTGGGCAAGAACTATATCTGTGAGATTAAGTGAACCTACACAAAGAAGAACTGTAATAATTACAAACCCTATAGAAACCTCATAAGAAACCATTTGCGCTGCAGATCTCATAGCTCCCATAAAAGGATATTTAGAATTTGAAGCCCAGCCACCAAGAATGATTCCATAAACTCCAAGAGATGAAATTGCAAAAATATATAAAATTCCAACATTTATATCTGCTACCACCCAATTTTCTGCAAACGGAACAACTGCCCAAGCTGACAAAGCAACAAAACAAGTAACAAGAGGAGCCATTATAAATATTGCTTTATTAGCTTTATCTGGAATTATTGGCTCTTTTAAAAGTAATTTAAGAAAATCAGCTACAGGTTGAAGTAAGCCAAATGGTCCAACAATGTTAGGTCCTCTTCGTAATTGTACAGCCGCCCATAGCTTTCTTTCACCATAAATTCCGAGATACGCCATCATTAGAACAGCAAAAATTACCAAAAAAGATTGAAGAAATATAAATAAAATTGAAAGTATATATTCCATATCTATTACCTATTATTTTCTTCTTTTATATAATTATTTCTTATAGACAAATTTGAAGATGCTCTGGCAATTGAATTTGTTTGCCAATAACTGTCAATTATCCTTTTAAATTGATGTCCATTAAGCTTATTAAATTGATCTTTTTTTGGAGAAGGCAATGGTTCAAATTCTCTGTAAGGATTAATAATAGGGAATTCTTCAATTAACTGGTTTCTTAATTCGTTAAGATTTGAAAAACCAATGTCAAAGCTCATTTCTTTTGCTAATAGATAAATTATTTCCCAATTTTCTTTTGCTTCCCCTAAAGGAAAGGTTGAACGAATTGACTCTTGAACCCTTCCCTCTGTATTCATATATAATCCATTTTGTTCACAAAAAGCTGCTGCTGGAAAAACAAGGTCAGCAATCTGAGCACCAATATCGCCATGATGTCCTTGATAAATTACAAAACAATCATCGTTCTTCTCTAAGTTTAATTCATCTGCACCAAGAAGATAAAGAAGATCTAGTTTTTTATTATTATAATTAGAAAGTATTTCATCAGTTATCATACCTTTGTCTGACGGAAGAAAACCAATGCTCATTGCCCCAGCTCTTGAAGCTGCAGAGTGAAGGACATTAAAACCATTCCAATCGTTATTTATAAAATTGAATTTGTAGGCAAGATCAATACAAATATTTTGGAAATTTTCAGCATCCTCACCTATTAATGCACCCTGCCCTAAAATCATCAAAGGTTTTTTCATTGATGATAAATCATCACAAAAATTATTATTTCCAATTAAAATATCTTCTACAATTGATGGATTTTCTCCTAAAAAATCAAAATCAAAAGTTAGGTCGTTATTGAATCCAATTACACCAATTTTATATTGATCATCTCTCGATTTTCTAAGCAATCTTGAATTTAAAAGAGGTGCCTCTTTTCTTATATCGGAACCAATAATTAGACACCCATCAGAATCTTCAATACCGTTAAAAGTTGAATTAAAAAGCCATCTCTCCGGTGGTCCAGAAATTCTTGAACCATCTTGCCTACAATCAAAATTATCACTTCCTATGTTTTTCATTAATTTTTTGAGAGCATAAACTGTTTCAATATCTACTAGATCTCCTGAGAGTGCAGAAATTTTTTCTGATTTACTATTTGAGATTTTTTCTTTTGCCAATTCTAATGCACTTTTCCAGGATGTTGGCTTTAAAATACCATCAACTCTTTTATAAGGTTTATCAATTCTTTGATTGTTTAAGCCATCCCAAAAAAATCTAGTCTTATCAGTTATCCATTCTTCATTTATATCTTCATTTAGTCTTGGAAGGACTCGCATAACCCTTAAACCCTTCGAGTCAATTCTAATATTTGATCCCATAGCATCCATAATATCTATAGTTTCAGTTTTATTTAACTCCCATGGTCTAGCAGAGAATGCATAAGGCTTAGAAGTTAAAGCGCCTACAGGACATAAATCAATGACATTTCCGGAAAGCTCAGACTCTACAGCTTGATCAAGATATGTTGTTATTTCCATATCATGACCTCTACCAATAGAGCCTATCTCATCATTACCAGATATTTCAGAAGAAAATCTAACACATCTTGTACAATGAATGCATCTAGTCATTTCTGTTTTAATAAATGGACCCATATCTTTAGATTCAACAGCCCTTTTATCCCCCTCAAACCTACTAGATCCGTATCCAAAAGCCATTGATTGATCTTGTAAATCGCACTCACCACCTTGATCACAAATTGGACAATCAAGGGGATGATTCATTAATAGAAATTCTAAAGCACCTTCTTGAGCATTTTTCACTCTCTCAGATTTAGTATAAATCTTTAAACCCTCTGATACTTGCATTGCACATGAAGCAATTGGCTTAGGACTTAATCCTCTTGAGTCTTCGACATCGACAAGGCACATTCTACAATTACCAGCAATAGATAATTTTTCATGATAACAAAATCTTGGAACTTCAACTCCAGCAATTTCACAAGCCTGAATAATAGCTAAACCATCTTCAACCTCATAATCTTTGTCATCAATTTTAATATTAACCATAATTCTGATTACTTTCTATCTGGTATTGATCAATTCTATCTTCAATGTGATGTCTAAAGTGTCTTATTAGTCCTTGAATTGGCCATGCGGCGGCATCTCCTAGAGCGCAAATTGTATGACCTTCTATTCTTTTTGTAAGACTTAAAAGAGTATCTATATCCTCTTTTTTTGCTTCACCTTTAGCCATCTTTTCCATCATCTCCCATAACCAACCAGTTCCCTCTCTGCATGGAGTGCATTGACCGCAGCTTTCATGTTTATAAAAATAAGAAATTCTTGATATTGCTTTTATTAAATCTGTTGATTTATCCATCACTATAACAGCAGCTGTTCCCAATCCAGACTTGACAGCTTGAAGAGAGTCAAAGTCCATAAGAACTTCATCACAAATCTCTTTTGGTATCATTGGTACTGATGAACCACCTGGAATTACAGCTAAGAGATTATCCCATCCTCCTATTACTCCTCCTGCATGTTTCTCAATCAAATCCTTTAATGGAATTCCCATCTCTTCTTCAACATTACAAGGTGTATTAACATGACCAGATATACAAAAAATTTTAGTACCAGTATTATTTTCTCTACCAATTCCAGAAAACCAACTAGATCCTCTTCGTAGTATCGTAGGAACAACCGCAATACTTTCGACATTATTTACAGTAGTCGGGCATCCATATAAACCTGCTGCAGCAGGGAAAGGAGGTTTTAATCTTGGCATACCTTTTTTACCTTCTAAGCTCTCTAGTAAAGCTGTTTCTTCACCACAAATATAAGCTCCCGCACCATGATGAATAAAAATTTCAATATCCAAACCGCTACCACATGCATTTTTGCCTACTAAACCATCATCATAAGCTTCTTTTAAGGCTGACTCGAGAACATATCTTTCATTAATAAATTCACCTCTAATATATATATAACAAACTTTAGCTCCCATAGCTGCACACGCGATAACGCAGCCTTCTAACAATTTATGAGGTTCATTTCTTAATATTTCGCGATCTTTACATGTGCCTGGTTCAGACTCATCAGCATTAACAACTAAATAATGTGTCTTTCCAGTTGGTTCTTTTGGCATAAAAGACCATTTAACTCCTGTAGAAAATCCAGCACCACCTCTTCCTCGCAAACCAGAAGAAATAACCTCCTCAGTAATTTTTTCTCTGCCTTTTAATAAGATATCTTTTGTGTTGTCCCAATCACCACGAAGTTTAGCACTGGCTAAATTCCAAGGCTCAAAGCCATATAAATTGTTAAAAATTCTATCTTTATTATCTAACATTTAATCTCTTTCTAACGGTTCAGAAGATTTACGACCTATCTGAGATCCTTTAATAATCTTTTTTTTATTTTTTATATCTTTTAGAATCTTTACTGTGCTTTCGTAATCTAAATCTTCATAATAATCATCATTAATCTGTATCATTGGAGCATTAACACATGCGCCCAAACATTCGACTTCTATCCAAGATAGTCCATCTTTAGAAACTTCACGTTCTTGACCAATATAGTCTTTACATGCCTTCTTGATATTTTCAGCTCCTCGAAGCCAGCAAGGAGTGGTGCCACAGACTTGAACAAAGTGATCTCCAGTTGGCTGTAAGTTAAACATTGAATAAAAAGTAGCAATTTCAAGAACCCTAATTTTTGGCATATCTAAAAAATCGGAGACAGCAAGAATTGCTTTTTCAGGAAGCCAACCGCCTGCTTTACCTTGAGCATAGAATAAGCTTGGGACAACCGCAGATTGTTTTTTATCTTTTGGATAATTCTCTAATAAAGAATTTAAAAATTTTAAATCCTGGTTATCAAATTTAAAATTTATATCTTGATTATCTGCTAATCTTCTAACTGTCATCTATCTACCTCTCCAAAAACAAGGTCTAAAGATCCTAAAACAGCTGATAAATCAGGAAGAAGATGGCCTCTTGTCAAATAATCTAAGGCTTGAAGATGAGCAAAGCCAGGAGCTCTAATTTTACATCGATAAGGCTTATTTGTTCCATCAGCTATTAGATAAACACCAAACTCTCCTTTTGGAGCTTCAATAGAAGCATATACTTCACCAGGACCTACATCATATCCTTCAGTGTATAATTTAAAATGATGAATTAGAGCTTCCATAGAAACTTTCATTTCAGCTCTCTTTGGTGGCGCTACTTTTCTATTCTCTGTGATAATCGGCCCTGGTTTAAGTTTTTCAATTGCTTGTTTCATAATTAATACTGATTGTCTGCACTCTTCTACTCTTATTAAATACCTATCATAATTATCACCGTTTTTTCCTACGGGTATTTTAAAATCATATTCAGCATAAGATTCATAAGGCTGAGTCTTTCTGAGATCCCAATTATAACCTGATCCTCTAGCCATAACACCAGTTAAACTCCAATCTAATACATCTTTCTTAGTAACAACGCCAATATCAACATTTCTTTGTTTGAAGATCCTATTTTCTGTAAGTAAACTTTCGAGATCATCAACTACCTTTAAAAATGGATCACAGAATTCATATATATCATTTATTAAGCTTTCATCTATATCTTGGTGAACACCGCCAGTTCTAAAATAAGCAGCATGAAGTCGAGATCCACACGCTCTTTCATAAAAGGTCATTAATTTTTCTCTTTCTTCCCAACCCCATAATGTTGGTGTTAGTGCTCCAACATCCATAGCCTGCGCGGGTACATTAATCATATGATTAAGAATTCTTCCTATTTCTGAAAATAAAACTCTAATATGTTGAGCTCTTATAGGCACACTAATATTCAATAACTGTTCAATAGCAAGAGCGAAAGCATGCTCTTGATTCATAGGAGCCACATAATCCAATCTGTCAAAATAAGGTAATGCTTGTAGATATGTTTTACTCTCAATTAATTTTTCGGTTCCTCGATGCAGCAATCCTATGTGAGGCTCAACCCTTTCAACGACCTCTCCATCTAAATCAAGAATTAATCTTAGAACGCCATGAGCAGCTGGGTGCTGAGGCCCAAAATTTATCCTAAATTTTTCATTTTCATTTTCAGTCATCTGTGTTTTCTTCTCTATCATTTTGATTTTCAGGATACTTGAAACCTTTCCATGCGCTTTCAAAATCAAAATCTCTGTATTCCTGTTTTAAATCTACTTTCTCATAGATCACCCTTTCTTGATCAGGGTCATATCTAACTTCTACATTACCAGTTAATGGAAAGTCCTTTCTTAAGGGATGACCTTCAAAACCATAATCAGTTAAAAGTCTTCTAAGATCGTCATGTCCGCTAAAATTAATACCATATAAATCGAAGGCCTCTCTTTCATACCAATCAGCTGCTGGATATATTTTTTTAATTGAAGGAACTGAATTAGAGTTATCAGTAAAAGCTTTGACGGTAATCCGAGAGTTATTACTCATAGACAATAGATTATATACAACTTGGAATCTAATTTCTTCATGAGGAAGATCTACTCCACATAAATCAGTGAGTTGTGTAAAAGCAAAAACTTCTTCATCTTTTAAAATTTTAAAAACATTAATTATGTTTGATTGATCAACAAGAATAATCAAATTTTTATCAAATATATCTCTTTTTATAATAAAAGAGTTCAGTAACTCAAAATTGTTAATTTCTTGAGATAGAGTATCAGGCATTTTGAATTTTTTCATAAGGTTTCTCTATCTTTCTATTGTTCCTGTTCTTCTAATTTTCTTTTGAAGTTGAAGTATTCCATACATTAAGGCTTCTGCTGTAGGCGGGCATCCGGGTACATAGATGTCTACAGGTAAAATTCTATCACAACCTCTTACCACTGAATAAGAGTAATGATAGTAACCTCCTCCATTTGCACATGATCCCATAGATACTACATATCTTGGCTCAGGCATTTGATCGTATACTTTCCTAATTGCTGGAGCCATTTTATTTGTTAGTGTACCTGCAACTATCATTACATCTGATTGACGAGGAGAGCCTCTGGGAGCCGCTCCATATCTTTCAAGATCATAGCGAGGGCCATTTGTCTGAAACATCTCAATTGCACAGCAAGCAAGACCAAATGTCATCCAATGAAGTGAACCGGTTCTTGCCCAATTTATAAGAGCTTCTGTAGAAGTAATAAAGAAACCTTTATTATCAATTTCTGTTGATAATTTTTTTATATCTTTGTTATCCATTAATCCCATTCCAAAGCACCTTTTTTCCATTCATAAATAAAACCAATAGTAAGCACTCCAAGAAAAACCATCATTGATACAAAACCAAAAATACCTATATCCCCAAAAACTACTGCCCAAGGAAACAAAAATGCGACCTCTAAATCAAAAATTATAAAAAGAATAGCAACTAGGTAAAACCTAATATCAAATTTAGTTCTTGCATCATCAAAAGGTTCAAATCCACATTCATACTGAGATAATTTCTCTTTATCAGGGTTTTTAGGAGCAAATAATATAGGAGGTAGTGTCAAAGCTATAACAACAAAAGCAGCTAAAGACATAAAAATTAATATTGGAAGGTAGTCGTTCAAAATGGGATGCATTTAACCTCTCCATATAAAAAATTATAAATTTAAGAAACTTATAACCGATTCAAGCTTTGTTTACATGATTATATATAGGAATAAATAACTTTTTTCCAAGGTTTTCGGGGAAAAAAATTACGATAATAAAAACCTTTTAACCTCATCATTGAAAGCATCTGGTTGATCAATATTAACAGCGTGACCAGCATCCTTAATGATAATTTTTATTGAATCTTTAATCTTTTTTTCCATATAATCTGCTGCGGCAAGAAATGGTTTATCATGTTCACCTACGACAATTAATGAAGGTACCTTTATATTAGGTAGCTCATTGATTATTCTATCATCTTTTTGAGTTAGCATACCTTTTGCAGCATTAACCAATCCTTTAGCATTTCTGTGGTTAATCGGATTCATCTCCTTACTTTTACCAATTAAACTATCTAAACCAAATTCGTCGAATTTTTTTGCTTGCTTTAAAGCGTAATTATTCCAACCTTCTCTTGCATCAGCGTTTTTAAAACCAGGTCCAGTATCAATTATTAATAAAGATTCGACCATTTCCGGATATTTATAATAGAAAGCTAAAGACATATATCCTCCTAATGACATACCGCCAATATTAACTTTATCAATTTTTAAATTGACTAAAATTGCCCTTATGTCTTCAATTGTTTCTTCTTCACTGTATAGTTTCTCATCATCAGGATAATCGGTTTGTCCATGTCCTCTCATATCCCAAACTATGAGAGTAAAATGTTTGCTTAATGTGTTAATTT
>JBJLFK010000041.1:0-21990 GCA_045565415.1 Alphaproteobacteria bacterium
CTTTTACTGCTATGGCAGGTTTAGCAAAATATTTAGGCAATGATTTTCATGCCTTTCAAATTTCTTTTTTTAGATCTTTTTTTAGTTTGATAGTTATATCTCCATTTTTAATTAGAGCCGGCGCAGCTCAAGGAGGCGTAAAAACAAAAGTTCCGTTATTGCAAATTGTTAGAGGCACAGTAAGCGCTGTTGGTATTATGATGGGTTTTTATGCCATAGTTAATCTTCCTTTAGCAGATGCTCAGGCTATTCGTTTTTCTAGTTCACTTTTCTTGGTTCCACTTGCAGCTATTTTTCTGAAAGAAAAAATAGGTTTAAGAAGAACTATTGCTGCTTTGGTTGGATTTACAGGTGTTTTAATAATGTTAGACCCTGGTGGAGATTATAATTTTGCTTCTTTTATGGCGCTAGGCGCAGCAATTGCTTTTGCCTTCGCGGCTATATTAGTAAATATAGTTTCTAAATATGATGAGCCTGTAACATTGATGTTTTATTCAAATATTATCAGCGTTCTCATTATGATAATACCAGCTTTGATGTTTTGGGTGACTCCTAATTTTGATCAGCTCATTCTGATTTTTATAATGGCAATTTGTGCATCAATAGCGCATAATTTTTTCATTAGGGCATATGCAGTTGGTGAGGCATCTGTAATTGCTCCAATAGATTATATAAGACTATTGTTTAGTGCGGCTGTTGATTTTTTGATTTTTGGAATTATTTTTGGTTTAAATACTTTAATAGGTTCAGCAATTATTATTTTAACATCACTGTACATATTAAGAAGAGAAGCTAAAGTAAAAAAAGATAAAGAACCAAATTTAGAAGAAATATAATTAATAGGGAGATTATTATGCAATTAGATGAAAATATTAGTGCTGTAATTACTGGAGGCGCATCAGGTCTTGGTGAAGCTACAGCAAGAGAATTAGCAAAACATGGAGTGAAGTGTGCGCTATTTGATCTTAATGCAGAAAAAGGTGAGGCAGTTGCTTCAGATATTAACGGTATTTTCTGTGAAGCTAATGTTACTGAAGAAGAAAGCGTCATAGCTGCATTTGAAAAAGCTAGAGCAGCTAATGGCCAAGAAAGAATTCTTATAAATTGCGCTGGAACAGGAATTGCAATTAAAACAGCGGCTAGAAATAAAGAAACTGGCGATATTATTCCTCATCCATTAGATCCATTTAACACAATAATTCAAATTAATTTAGTTGGCACATTCCGTTGTATAGCTCATTCAGCTGCGGGCATGATGTCACTTGACCCTAATACAGATGATGGTGGAAGAGGGGCTGTTGTTAATACTGCTTCTGTAGCAGCTGAAGATGGACAAATTGGTCAAGCTGCATATTCTGCCTCCAAAGGTGGCATAGTCGGAATGACACTACCAATAGCAAGAGATTTATCTCGAGAGGGAATTAGAGTAAATACAATCTTACCTGGTCTTTTTGATACTCCTTTATTTGAAGGAGCTCCAGATAAGATCAAACAGGCGCTTGGTGCACAGGTTCCATTTCCCTCAAGATTAGGATATCCGACCGAATATGCAGAACTTGCCAGACATTTATGTGAAAATAATATGATGAACGGAGAATGTGTAAGGCTTGATGGGGCTATTAGGATGGCACCAAGATAGGCTTAGTGCTTTTTAGCAGTCTTATCCATTTCTTTTGCAAGTTTAATATCTAATTCTGTAATACCTCCGGCATCATGTGTAGATAGTGTGACATTTACTTTATTGTAAACATTAAACCATTCAGGGTGATGATCCATCTTTTCAGCAATGAGTGCAATCCTTGTCATCCAGCTAAATGCGCTTGTAAAATCTTTGAAGATATAATTTTTTTCAATAGAATCTCTACCACGGGTTTTTTTCCAATCTTTAAGTGTTTTTAAAATTTTATTTCTTTCTTTACTTTCTAGCTTTTTAGCCATTTTTAGCTCCATTTTGTTATGTTAAATTAGTTTAACAATTTTATTGTTGGGGTTGAATTCATTAATTGTTATAACAATATATAATATATTCAATTAATTAATAATTTGGAGTTGAAAATGAACGAATTTAATCGTGCAAACACATCGGCAAGAGCCGCAGATCAGGCATATGTTGATGAAGGTCTTCGTGCGCATATGCTAAGGGTATACAATTACATGACTGCAGCTTTATCGCTAACTGGTATTGTTGCTTGGTTTGGTGCATCTTCAGGACTTTATCAGTCCTTAGCGGCATCTCCATTAATTTATGTCATTATGTTTGCTCCCCTTGGAGTAGTTTTTTATTTCGCATCTAAAATAAACACAATGAGTTCTTCAAAAGCACAATCCGTCTTTTGGGTTTTTGCAGGTTTAATGGGTCTTTCATTATCTTATATATTCCTTGCATATACTGGAGCAGCTGTATTTCAGGCATTCTTTGTAACAGCAGGTGCATTTGCTGGATTAAGTATATGGGGCTATACAACAAAAAGAGATCTCTCTGCTATGGGTGCTTTTTTAATAATGGGTTTGTTCGGTTTAATAATTGCTTCAGTAGTAAATCTATTTGTTGGAAGTGGGCAAATGTCTTTTATTATAAGCGTCTTAGGAGTTCTTATTTTCGCTGGTCTTACTGCATGGGATACTCAAAAATTGAAACGTGATTGGCTTAATAGAGTTCAATATAGTGGACAAGAAGTCGCTGAGAAGTCAGCTATAATGGGTGCCCTAACATTGTACTTAGATTTTATTAACCTATTTCTTTTCATTCTTCAGTTTATGGGACGAAGAGACTAATTTAATAAATAATCTTTAAGCTTATTAGAAATCTGGGAGGAAATTATGGGCGAAGAATATAAAAGCTCAACAGATTATCTACTTGTAAATCTTGAAAATAATATACTCACAATTACCCTTAATAGGCCTGAGGCATTGAATGCTTATAGGCCTGAAATGCTCGTTGAGATTAGAGAAATCATTACTCAAACTGAAGATGATCCAAATGTAGCAGTAATTGTAATTGAAGGTGCAGGTAAAGCCTTCTCAGCAGGTGTAGATTTGAAGGTTCTTCAAGGCTTTGATCCTGATTCAGGCAAAATAGGTGATTTATTTGATAAGCCTGCAGCTTTAGCTTGGGATGCATTTAGAAAAAGTCGATGCCCTATAATAGCAAAAGTTCATGGAGCTTGTTTTACGGGCGCACTTGAGATGGCATTGCATTGTGATTTCATTTTTACAACCCTAGATACTAAATTCGGTGATACTCATGCTAAGTTTGGTTTGAGACCAACATGGGGAATGTCACAAACTTTATCTCAAGCTATAGGTGTTCGTAAGGCAAAGGATATGTCCTTCTCGGCTCGTACTGTTCTTGGCGATGAGGCAGTAAGATTAGGAATAGCTAATGAGGCAGTTGAAGATAAAGATGCTCTCGATGCTTTAGTTGATAAGCGTGCAGGACAAATTGCTTCTAATTCTCAAGCTTCCGTTTCAGCTTTTAAGGATTTATATAATGTTGCACAATCAGGCTTATCCATGGATGATGCATTAAAAGAAGAATTTTCTAGAGAATATCCGGATATCAAAGATACTAACGATCGACTAGCAGGTTTTAAAAAGGATTAATTCTGTGCGATTGAAAGGTAAGAAATGTATAGTTACAGGTGGATCAAGCGGTATTGGTGAAGCAACTGTTAGGAGATTTATCAGCGAAGGGGCAGAAGTCCTAATTGCAGATATCAATCTTGAAGATTCGAAAAAATTATCAGAAGAAATTGGCGAAGGTGTTGATTATATCAAATGTGATGTAAGACTCGAGGATGATATTATTTCTGTTTCAGAAAAAGCTTATGGAATGTGGGATCAAGTTGATGTGTTGGTTAACAATGCTGGATCTGAACTCAATCAGTCCTATGATAAGATGACAGAGGCAGAATGGGATAATGTGCTTAACACAGATCTAAAAGGCCCTTGGTTAATGTGTAAACATATTGTGCCAAAGATGGTTGAGGCAGAATCTGGAAGTGTCATTAATATTTCCTCTTTGAATGGTCTAGTTGGCTTTCCTCTTTCAACTGCTTACGGAAGTGCCAAAGGCGGATTGGTAGTGTTTACTCGCGATATGGCGATCGAGTTAGCTTCTACTGGTGTGAGAATTAACTGTGTTTGTCCTGGAGTTATTCAAACAGGTATGATGGAAAGATGGACAGATCTTATGCCTGATAAAACTGAGGCACAGGAAATGTTAAGGAACACAATGCCGATTGGAAGAATGGGAACAGCAGAAGAAGTCGCAGGTGCAATTTTCTTTTTTGCTTCAGATGATTCCAGTTTATGCCAGGGATCTGTTTTGAGTGTTGATGGCGGATTTACTGCACAGTAAGTTAAACCCAAGGTGAGGCATAAGATTTAAAAACTTTTTTATGACCATATTTTATTTCTAAACTTTCCCGATCATTTTTTTTCAATTTCTTTACGACAAGACAATAGGATCGATCGATCATCCTCTTGATTTCTCCATCAGGAATAGAGCCTCTTAATATGATGGTATTCCAATGCATTTTATTCATGTGATAGCCTGGAATAACATCTTCAAATATTTCTCGCAAAATTATAGCTTCTTCAGGATCGCATTTCAGATTAACTCTTTCAGCACCTTTGCGTGTTGTCATTAGGGCAAATAGTTTTTCCTTTATTTTAAAGACCTGGACATCTGGTCCAAAAGGATAATCTTCTTTAGCTAAAGGTAAGGTAAGGCAGTAGTTTTTTACTTTCCTCTTATTCATTCCCTTTATATTTCCACCCATAAGAAGGAGGGGTAGGCCCTTTTATTCTTTCATCTTGTTGCATTTGTTCCCAAGTGTGCGCAAGTATACCAACTGATCGTGAAATACAAAATAACCCTCTTGCTAATGGAGGAGGGCATCCTAATTCAGCATATATAACTGCTGTAGCTCCATCAATATTCATAGGAACAGGCTTTTTATTGCTTAACCTTTTTTCTATCTCACAAGCTATTTTTGAGAAAGCTCCTGAAACTTCTCCCTGATCTGCTGCTGCGTTGACTAATTCTATTAAACGAGGCGCTCTTGGATCCGTTGGTTTGTGAAAGCGATGACCAAAACCAGGAATAAAACCTCCATTCATGTCTTTATGTTTTTTTAAAACATTATCAATATTTTCTATTCCTTCTTTTTTGATTTCTACATAAAGCTCAAGAGCCTGTTGGCCAGCGCCACCATGAATATCTCCCAAAACATTTATTCCTGTAGCTAAAGAATTATTAATATCTACTCCACATGTTGCTGACATTCTTGCGGCTGCTATTGAAGGGGCTTGAGGACCATGATCGACCGCAGCAACTAATGCCGCTTCAAGTAATGCAGATTTTTTTTCGTTAATCTGGTCTCCTGTCGTCATAAGCCATATCATTTCGACAAAACTTTTATTTCCTATTAAATTTTCAATAGGCATTCCTCTTAAAGAAATAGAACCTGGTTCCATTTCGATAATGCTAGTGCTCCACCATTCTGAAACATCACTCATATTACCCCCTCTTTTTTTAAATTATTTATTTCGTCTTCATTTAATCCAATATCAGAATAAATTTTTTCATTGTCCGCTCCTAAAGCAGGCGGATTGTTTTCTACATCTAAATGTTGCCCATTAAAAATTGCAGCAGTTTTTAAAATTTCTATATTGTCTTCTACATTAGAAATATTATTTAGATTTGCTATCAAACCTCTGTCAGTTATTTGTGGATGATTAAGTACTTCAGGAATACTTAATACGGGACCAGCTGGAACACCAATTTGATTGAGTTCTTTAATCCACTCTTCTACAGAGCGAGTCGTTAAAACAGTTTCTAGTTCTGCTTTAAGCCTTAATCTATTTTTTTTACGAACTTCTCTATTAGAAAAATCAGGATGACTTATAAGGTCTTTACGATCCAAGTGTTTAGCCAATAATTCCCATTGTTCATCTTTATTTGCAGCAATATTTAAAAGCCCATCTTTTGCCTGAAATGTTCCAGATGGCGCGCTAGTGAAATTTTCATTGCCCTGAGCTTTTGGAACAACACCACCTATGAGATAATTTGATATTACCCACCCCATAGTTACTAAGGTTGCCTCTAACATTGAAACATCAATAAAACTTCCGCCTTTTGGATTATTAAGGGCAGCGGAAACAGCCATTGCAGCTGTTAACCCCCCAATGGTATCAGCAATTGGATATCCAACTCTAAAAGGATTATTTTCTGCGTCTCCAGTTATAGTCATTACACCGGATAAACCTTGAACAATTTGATCATAAGCTGGATTTTGTGATAAAGGTCCGTCCTGTCCAAAACCTGTTATTGCACAATAAATAAGGTTAGGGTTCTCTTGCTTTAAAATTTCATAATCTAATTCTAAGCGTGACATAACCAATGGGCGAAAATTTTCTACTACTGCATCAGATTTTTTAACGAGCTTTTTAAAAAGATTTTTCCCTTTTTCAGATTTAAGATTAAGCGTAACTGATTGTTTTCCAGAATTCTGAGCTAGAAAACTAATGCCCATACCTTTTTTGTTGAGATCAGGATCTGCACCTAGATTTCTTGCGAGATCACCTTTTATAGGTGTTTCTACTTTTATGACCTCAGCGCCAAGATTTACTAATTGGTATGTACAAAAAGGACCTGCTAAGACATTGGTCAAATCGAGTATAGTTTTTCCTTTGAGTGGCTTCATTATCTTCTTTTACTAATTATACAGGTTTATCGCCAATTACAGTTACACGTTCTACTCTTCGCGTTGCCGGCCAATAATCAGCCGCTGCATAATGTTGACAGGTTCTATTATCCCAAAAAGCTATAGAATTCTCTTCCCATTTGAAACGACATTGGAATTCAGGAATTGAAGCCTGTTTGTATAAATAATTGAGCATTGATTCTGAGTCTTCTTCAGAAAACCCTTTAATGTGATCGGTAAATGCTACATTTACATAAATAGATTTTTTACCTGTATCAGGATGCGTGCGTACAACGGGATGGGTTGGTTTAGGAAATCTTTTGTTAAATTCTTCAATTTCTTCTTTAGATTTTCCCTGATTAATTAAAGCTTCTCTAAAGATAGCAAAATCATGAACCGCATAAGCATCATCTATTTTTTCTTTAATTTCTTGAGGAAGATTATCATAGGCCGCTTCCATATTAGCAAATAATGTATCTCCTCCAACAGGAGGTGTTTCTATCATTCTTAATATTGAGCCTAATGATGGCTCAAGACGCCATGTCACATCTGAATGCCAGGCATTTTCTTTTGGTTTATTATTTTCGTTGTGGGTAATACGAAGAACTTCAGGATGATCATCTCGGTTTGTTCCAAGAGGAACAAATGGATGAATTTCTAATTCTCCAAAATATTTTCCAAATCGCAAATGATGTTCAGTGGTGATATCTTGATCACGAAAAAAAATAACTTTGTAGGTTAAAAGTGCGCCATAGATATGCTCTTTTTCTTCTTCTGATAGATCTTTGCTCAGATCGATATCATGTAATTCTGCGCCAATTAATGGAGAGAGCCTTTTAATTGAAAAAGGATGTTCTGCTGATTCAAATTCTTCAGGTGTAAAATTTGTAATTTTTTTCAACATGCTTTCCCCCTACATCACATCTGAAATATCAGTATAACGAAAAAAATATCAGTTTCAAAAAAAAGAAATTTTTTGTTTTCTAAATAATATACATATCAGAGATAACTCCTGTTTGTGCGCCTGATGAGTCCAATATATCTGCAACACCAAAAGAACGAGCAAATTCTGTATATGTTAAGTCAACTCCAGCTGTTCCATCTGTTACATTTCCACCAACATTGTAAGAAAACTTATCTGCACTATTGATAGTGATTTCGCGTCCATCCTCAAGAGTTAGGCGTGCTGCATTTTTGGTAAATAAGGTTTTATCAACATAAGTATTATAAGGAATCTGAATAGTATTTGTACCTTCTGTATCTGTAATAGATACTTTTCCACTTTTTGGAAGAAGTTGTGAAACAAAATAAGTATCATCTCCTTCAAGGCCTCTGTAGTTCTTAGCTTGCCCATCAAGGATAATAATATTTTCACCTGCATTGAAATTAAGAGTTCCTGAGAGAACACTATCACTATGAGCCTCTAAGGTATTTTTATCTGAATTGGCGGTACTTGATAATTGATATTTTGGTTCATTTATTGCTACTTCGTTTATTACGAGAGTTTTAGTTTCATCATTTGGATTAATATAAAAAGTAAAGTGATTTCCTAAATCATAATCAAAAGTATGATAAAAACTTGTATCAGTATCTATATTGCCAGAATTGGAAGTATTTACAAAAACTCCTTTCCCTAAATTAAACAAAACAAGTTGGTTATTATCTTTAGCAATAGGATTTTCTCCAGTATTTTCATTCCATGAGCCTTCCCAATGCAGAAGTATGTCAAGGTCGTTATCTTGATCTATGTCATAGAAATCAGAAAACATTATCCAATCAACATAGTTATTGGGATTATCGTCTTCATCACCAACGAATCCAATTAACCGAGAAGATGTTTCATCTTTAAAGGTTCCATCTTGATTCTGTATAAGTATTTGGAGGCCTCGCTCAGCATATGTACCTTCTCCCTCAGGTTTACGAACTTGAGTTAAAAGTAAATCTTTAAGGCCATCCCCATTTATATCAGCTGATGCTATATCAATGGTTTCACCATTGTCTCCAAAACTACTATTTGGAAGCTCAACCTTAGTACTAAAGTCAAAATTACCTTTACCATCTTGCTTTAAAATATATGAAAAATCTCCACCTACAGCACCACCCAAAATAAGCTCTAAAATCCCATCGTTATTGATATCTTCAAGAAGGGTGGCAAAAGATTTTCTAACATATTCACCCTTATCGTCATTAAACTCTGTTACTTCTTCAGGAATCTTATAATTTCCTCCATTGTTGGTTGGTTCAAAGCTTGTGCCATTTTTATTAATTTGGAGATAAATGGGACCTACATCACCAACAACTATGTCCGGATAAGAGTCTCCATCAACATCTCCTACTGTTGATGAGTGAGTTATACTTTTATAACCATCATACCAGTTCCTCTCTACAAGTGCAGATGAGTCGGTATAATTCCCTTCAGAGTCTGATAGATATAATAAATTTTCATATCCCGGAAATGGCGCATCATCATAACCTTGATCAATTATAAAAATATCTAAATGTCCATCTAGATTAAAATCAGCAAATTGTATTTCTCTTGGCACAACAACTTTATACTTTTGATTTTCTATTTCTATTTTTTCAAAATTTCCATCACCTAAATTTCTTAAAACTATTGGAAAATAAGGAATTTCATCATCAGGATATCTTGAAGGTGAATCTTGTATCGCACGAAAAGTTAATACTAAATCAGAATCACCATCATTATCTAAATCTTTTGCGTAGTGCATTTGGGATATTTTTCCTAAACCGCCATATGTATCTCCAATAGGGCTATTTGGATTCCAGGTAGGAAATTCTGTAATGCCAAGATCTTCAAGTGATATAGAAAAGTCTTTAATTTTATTGCTCATTAATAGGAGATTATCGATATAGAGGTCTAATGCAAGATTTAATTAATGCTGTAATTATATAATATACATATCCGAAATAGTACCAGTTTGAGCGCCTGAGGAATTTAAAATATCGTATACTCCAAATACTTCTGCAAATTCAGCAAATGTAAGGTCAGTTCCCTTAGTTCCATTGGTAACATTACCACCAACATTATAAGAAAACTTGTCAGCGCTATTAATTGTAATTTCTCTTCCATCTTCTAGCGTTAAACGCGCTGCATTTTTGGTGAAGAGCGATTTATCAACATAGGTATTTGCAGGTACTTGAATAATATTTGAGCCATCAGTATCCGTTATAGACAGCTTTGTGTTTGTTGGAATTAATTGTGAAACAAAATAAGTGTCATCACCACTTAACCCTCGATAATTTTTTCCCTGACCATCAAGAATAACGATATTGTCTCCTGCATTAAAATTAAGAGTTCCTGAGATAGCATTTTCGCTATGAGCGGTAAGTGTATTTTGATTAGTATCAATGGATTCTGATAATTCATATTTCAGTGATGTTTTAGAGAGTGTTTTATCGGAGAATTGCATTTTCTCAATATTGGTTAAAGTATCCGTACCCTCATCCGTAACTCCATCTGAAGGTGAAGTATGAACAACAGTTACTGTACCGTCATCATTGGAGGTTAAAGTATAAGCTGAAGATGAGTCTTTAAAAATAGCAGTATCAACACCAGCCCCACCGTCAATTGCATCATTTCCAGCTCCACCCTCAATGGTATCTTTACCAGCATACCCAAAAGCAATCTCACCACCTTCGCGAAGTATAATAGTGTCATTTCCAGAATATCCATGCACTTTTGTAAATGGTGCAAAACTTTTCAGACCGGTATCTTTTCCTTCGGCCAGATAATGTTCAAGACCCGTTGCGTAAGTTCCAGCATCAACAGATTCTTTGGCAGAAGTATTTTCATTTAAATAATATTGTTCATTGAAACCTGGAGCACCTTGTTCTGCAGTATCAATTGAAAACTTTGGTCCTGTTCCAATTTGTTTATCTATTTCATAAAGATGAAAATTTATCTTCTGTTTTGTAGCATTATTTGCTGCATTTGGTGTTGCAGTAAAAGTTACATATTCAATTTTTTTATCATTATCAAAATCTCCAAATCCGTAAGGTCTACCTTTACCAGAAACTTCTGATCCAATTTGTGCTATCTCAAATCTACCTTCACCATCATTAAAATAAATTATGGGATCTACATTATACACACTACCTAGTCTTGATCCTGCAATATCCATATGATTATCATCATTCATATCTATCAATTGCCATGGTTCTACCCATCCTCCACTAGCGTCTTGGAAAGCATTTTCAGGGATAAGATTAGTTACATCAGTATAATTTCCTTCTCCGTCATTTAAATTTATTTGAATGTAGTTACCATCATAAGCTGGAGAGGCTGTAGCCCATAAAATAGCTAGATCTATATCGCCATCTTTATCAAAATCTGCCGGCATAGTTTTCATATGCATTTGATTTCCTTCGCCATAATAAGAAGCGGGCAATGTTATAATGTTATTTTTACTAAAAGTACCGTTATCATTTAGAAAGATAGGGGAGGCAACACCCTTACCGTAGCCCCCTATAATATCATCATATCCATCATTATTAACATCTACTAAGGCTACATCTAAGAGCTGATCGTAATTTACTATTTCTGAATAAAAAGAACTCTTATCAGCAATAAAACTTCCATCAGTTTGCTGAATCAGGGCATAGCCTTGTTGGCCTTGATCTGTATCCCAACCATGTCCTAAAAAAATATCATCTAAACCATCACCATTAATGTCTCCAACAGCCATTCCATGAGCATCAACATCATATGGGCTATCATCATTTGCATCTGGAAGTGTCGGAATTATGTCTGATTGTTGGATGGACGATCCTTTAGGTAGGATAATAAGTAGTTCGGCTTCAGGCACAATACTGTCTGGGTTATTTCTATTTGTTTCTAGATCAGTGTCGTGCGCCGCTGTAACAATCGCTGTTATATCTGAGTTTGCTAGTTTAATTTTTTCTGTACGCCTAGCACCAGTAGTTGTTGGCATAATTGAGTTGATATCATCATCGTAAGTAAGAGTTCCGTTTCCTGAACTTAAAGCAATGAAAGGTGTTGAAGTATCTGTCCCGCTTGCATATCCTTTGTTCATAGGAATTATTAAATCTTCAATACCATCGTTATTTAAATCTAAATGAGCAGCAGATTGAGGAAACCAGCTTGCGAGCCCTCCACCTTTTGTTTGTCCAGAATAAATATAAGTTGGTACTGTTGTCTCATCATCAAAACTATAAACAGTTTTGATAAATGAAGCGGTTATTGGTTGTTTAAGATAATCAGTATCGATTAATTTATCATCAGCCATGAACTCGACATACCTGCCACCAATGATAATATCTTTTGTTGTAGGACCAGTTACATGGATTTCATCTCCTACTAAAGTAATAGTGTAATCTTTTGAATTGCCGCTTGCATAGGAAACTCTGTCATCTCCTCCGCCCATATTAAGAATATTGTTACCACCATTAGCGAAAAATTTCTCATAATTTTCTGTGCCGTAAAAAGTATCACCAAAGCTTGTTCCATGAATTGTTTCAATACCGGAAACTGTATCACGTGTACCAAATCCATCTTCAGACCAACCTTCTTTTAAATTTATCGTTACTGATTGAGTTGCATTCCATAGGGCATAACTAAATTTTTCACCAGAGATATTATCTTCTCCGGGACTAGAAACAATTGTGTGCTTAATAGTAGCATTGGTAACTGTATCATTACCTTTTCCAGGATATATATTGCCTATATCAGAATCCAATTCTGATACATCAATTATATCGTCTTCGTCTGTTCCATTATAATCAGCCATAGATTGATGTTATATTTATAAGAGTATTATGCAAGTTCAAATAATATACATATCCGAAATGGAACCTGTCTGTGCACCTGAAGAATTTAGAATATCATACACCCCAAACACTTCTGCAAATTCAGCAAATGTAAGGTCAGTACCTTTCGTCCCATCCCCAACATTCCCACCTACATTGTAAGAAAATTTATCTGCACTATTAATGGTAATTTCTCTACCATCTTCTAAAGTGAGTCGAGCGGCATTTTTTGTAAATAAAGATTTATCAACATAAGTATTGGTTGGCACTTGAATAATATTTACACCATCCGTATCGGTTATAGATAATTTTGTATTTTTTGGGATCAATTGCGAAACAAAATAGGTGTCATCTCCGCTTAATCCTCGGTAATTTTTCCCTTGTCCATCAAGAATAATAATATTGTCACCAGCATTGAAATTGAGCGTTCCAGAAAGAGTATTTTCACTATGCGCATCAAGAATATTTTTTGAAGCATTAGCGGTTTCAGAAAGTTCATATTTCAGTGATGTTTTTGAGAGTATTTTATCGGAGAATTGCATTTTCTCAATACTTGTTAGAGCATCAGAACCCTCATCGGTAAAACCTTCAGAAGGAGAGCTATGAACAACACTTATAGTTCCGTCATCATTAGATGTTAAGGTATAAGCAGATGATGAGTCTTTATAAATAGCTGTATCAACACCAGCCCCACCATCAATTAAATCATTTCCAGCTCCACCTTCTATAGTATCTTTGCCCGCATAACCAAAAGCAGTTTCATCGCCTTCGCGAAGTATAATAGTGTCATTTCCAGAATACCCATGAACTTTTGTATAAGGAGCAAAGGTCTTTAAACCCGCTTCTTTTCCCTCTGCAAGATAATGCTCAAGACCTGTTCCATAAGTTCCGGCATCAACTGCTTCTTTGGCAGATAAGTTTTCATTAAGATAATAGTGCTCATTAAATCCAGGAGTACCTTGTTTAGCAGTGTCTTTTGAAAAATCTGGGCCAGTACCTATTTCTTCATTGAGTTCGTAATGGACAAAATTTATTGTTGTTTCGGTTTTATCTGAGTTTCTAGTAGTTTCAAATGTTACATATTCTAAATTATTGTCTTTATCAAAATCTCCATAGGCGTGAGGTTTACCTCTTGGTTCTTCAGATTTAATTTCTTCTATTAAGAATCTTGCTGAACCGTCATTAATATATAGTAATGCTGTATTAGAACTCCTAGACCCAGCAATATCTAAGTGCCCATCATTATTTACATCTATGATTTGCCAAGGCTCTACCCAAGTAAGCCTTCCATTGTATGCGTCTAAATAAGGATCCCCAGTTATTTTATTTGTGATATCAGTGAATTGACCAGTTCCATCATTTACATTTATTTGTAAATATGAACCACCATAATAAGGTTCATATCTTGTCCATAATATTGCTATATCTTGATCATTATCATTATCAAAATCAGCAATTAATGTTACAAGGTGCATTTGATTATCTACGCCATAAACTGAGTCTGGCATGCTAATCATATTATTCTCAGTAAATTTTCCTTTCTCATTAATAAATAATTTACTTGATGCACTACCGTGACCAAAACCAACCAATAGATCATCAAAACCGTCATTATTTACATCAACTAAATCAGAGTCCAGGTGAAGATTATTTGCTACTCCACCATTGATGTGATCTGTCTTATTTTCATTTGTTAATGGCCATCTTTGAATTTTTAGATAAATATCTTGTCTATTCAAAGTGAAAGTTCCATCATTATTTTGTAATAATTCGTAGCCACCATCTGTTTTCATTCTTCCAATATAAATATCATCCAATCCATCACCATTAATATCACCGGTAGCCATTGAATGTGCATCTTCTGCTAATGGAAAATCATCTGTTGAGTCTGGTAAAGAAGGAAAAATATCAATTGGGTCAATTTGATTATTAATATTTTGTGTTATTCTTAATTGCGAGTATGGTTTCAAGCTTAAGTCAGTTACACCTGCGTTATTATATATATTTGAACTTACATAAGCATCCGACTCTATAGCTTTTAGATATATAGGTTTTGTCCTACCAGCGGTGTTTGCAATAGGAAGAGTATCATTAATACTTTGATCAAAAACCAATTTTCCGTTACTTACTGTTAAGGCAATAAAAGGAGTGTATGTGGAATAATCGCCAACCTGAGCATATCCTTTAGCAATTGGAAATATAATATCTTTATTACCATCAAGATCGATATCGAATAGAAATACTTTTTGAGTAAACCAACCAAGCAGATTTTCTGGATATGTCACACCAGCATATGTATACTCTTCCGTTCTTGTATTATCTTTAAAACTATGAACAACTTCCTTAAAAGATGACTGTAACTTACTAGTTAAATACGAAGTATCTATTAATTTATTATCATCCATAAATTCAACATATCTACCGCCTATAATTATATCAGTTGTCGATTTACCTATGACATGAATTTTTTCCCCAATTAATTTAACTTCATAATCGGTTGATGGACCTCTGCCAGGGGCATAGGAAACTCTGTCATCTCCTCCACCCATATTAAGAATATTATCGCCACCATTAGCGAAAAATTTCTCATAATTTTCTGTGCCGTAAAAAGTATCACCAAAACGGCTTCCGTGTATTACTTCAACGCCTGAAATTGTGTCACGAGTTCCAAATCCATCCTCCGTCCAGTTTTCTTTTAGATTAATAGTTACTGCTTGAGTTGCATTCCATAAAGCATAACCAAATTTTTCACCAGAGATGTTATCTTCGCCCGGACTAGAGACAATTGTGTGTTTACTTGAAGCATTAGTAATCGTATCATTTCCTTCTCCAGGACGAATATTTCCTATATTTGATTCTAATTC
Source organism: Alphaproteobacteria bacterium (assembly GCA_045565415.1). Lineage (GTDB taxonomy): Bacteria > Pseudomonadota > Alphaproteobacteria > MED-G09 > MED-G09 > AG-430-B22. The sequence goes on from JBJLFK010000041.1 coordinate 15,362, forward strand.
TGACGCATCAATTATATCATCTTCATCTGTTCCAAAAAAATCAGCCATAGAAAGCTTCCTTATTTAACCAAATTTAGATTTTTGTTTTTAAAATAATTTAACAAATAATGAAGGTTTTTATTTCTTTTTAGTATTTGACCAGATGTTGATTTTATCAACCACCTTTCATCGACTCTTTTATTGTTATGATTTTTGGTAATTTTAAAAAGCGGCATTTCGCTAGCATGTCGATAAATTGAAAAAATTGTTTCATCTTTTGATGTATCAATCGCATAGTCTTTCCATTTACCTGATGAAACACCTTTACCATATAATGAAAGGATCAAATTTAATTCCTCTTTTGAAAAGAAGTTATGCTTTTTCTGATCGGCAAGATAAGCATTGCCTGTGATAATTTTAGTATTCCGCATTTACTGAACTTTCATAAGAATCTAATCGTAATTTCGTCATAATTTCAACATCTTATTGTCAAAGTAATGTTTATTATTAACACTTGAGTAACACCTACAAGTTTTGATTCCCTCTAACTTGCAGGACTTAATAGAGTTTCCCTCCGAAACTCATATTTCTAAAGCGACTTCGATGCCCTTCTGAAGTCGCTTTTTTTTTAGATTTTAGATAAATTAAATTGATATATGATTTTACTGTTGCGTAGCCCTAAGGCTTTCAGCAGGCGGAGCAAACTTGGTGAGATCAATGCCCTTAACAGCAGTTTTATATTCTTCTATTGATGGAGTTCTTCCAAGAATTGAAGAGAGAACAACAACCGGTGTTGATGCTAAAAGGGATTCACCTTTTTTGTTTTCTGCATCTCCAACTACTCTTCCTTGAAAAAGACGAGTAGAAGTAGCCATTACAGTATCTCCTTTTCCAGCTTTTTCCTGGTTACCCATACAGAGATTACATCCAGGTCTTTCAAGATATAAAATATTTTCATATTCAACTCGAGCAGAGCTTTTAGGTGAGTCATCATTGAATTCAAAACCAGCATATTTTTGTAAAACATTCCAGTCACCTTCTGCCTTTAACTCTTCAACAATATTATATGTTGGCGGTGCAACCACAAGTGGAGCTTTAAAATCTACAGTTCCTTCATTAGCTTCAATATTTTTCAGCATGCGAGCAAGAATTTTCATATCACCTTTATGAACCATGCATGACCCAACAAATCCTAAGTCCACTTTTTTATCGGCTTCATAATATGAAATAGGTCTAATAGTATCGTGAGTATATCTTTTTGAAACATCATCATTATTTACATCTGGGTCGGCTATCATTGGTTCATCTATTTTATCTAGATCGATTACAACTTCAGAAAAATATTTTGCATTCTCATCTGGCGCCAGTGCCGGCTTTTCACCTGTCTTGATTTCATTAATTCTACTGTTTGCGATTTCAATTAAGCCACTTAAAGTTTTCTCATCATTATCCATTCCTTTATCAACCATGATTTGGATACGTGATTTTGCAATCTCCAAGGATTCAATTAGAGTTTCATCTTGGGAAATACAGATTGAGGCTTTAGCCTTCATTTCAGCTGTCCAATCGGTAAATGTGAATGCCTGATCAGCAAGTAAAGTTCCAATATGCACTTCAATAATTCTTCCCTGAAAAACATTCTCATTACATTGTGCTAACATTTGCTGTTGTGTAGCATGAACTACATCCCTGAAATCCATATGGTTTTTCATACTTCCCTTGAAAGTCACTTTAACGGATTCTGGAATAGGCATTGTTACCTCTCCGGTGGCTAAAGCTAATGCAACGGTTCCTGAATCTGCACCAAACGCAACACCTTTTGACATGCGTGTATGTGAATCTCCTCCAATTATTATGGCCCAATCATCAACAGTGATATCGTTTAAAACTTTATGGATAACATCAGTCATCGCATGGTAAACGCCCTTGGGGTCTCTTGCTGTAATAAGACCAAATGTGTTCATAAATTGCATTAGCTTAGGAATATTAGCTTTTGCCTTTGAATCCCAGACTGATGCAGTATGACAACCAGATTGATAAGCTCCATCAAGAGTAGGAGAAATTAGTGTAGCTGCCATAGCTTCAAGTTCTTGAGTAGTCATTAAACCAGTTGTATCTTGTGATCCTACAATATTCACTTTAACTCTTACATCAGAGCCGCTGTGTAAAACAGAGTCTGCTGGAACACCTACAGCATTTCTGTTGAAGATTTTTTCAACCGCTGTAAGGCCTTGACCTTCATTTGAAATTATTTTTGAAGGTGCATAAACAGATTCAAGATTAATGCCTAGTGCATCACAAGCAAAGGCTTGAATTTTTTTTCCAAAAACAATTGCATATGATCCTCCAGCCTTTATGAATTCTAATTTTTGAGGTGTGAAAGATGAAGAAAGATCAGCTAGTTCATTTGTCCCTTTTTCATCATAAAGTTTTTTATGCTCTGTGTTTATTGTTAATACAGTACCTGTTTCTACAGAATAGGCCTGTTCTAAAATTGGGTTGCCATCTTCATCCAAAGTTGGATTTCCATTGGAGTCTATTTTTTTAACCCAATTCTTTAAATCGATACCGATGCCACCAGTTACATCTACTGTAGTTAAAAAAATTGGTGAAATACCATTTGTTCCAGCAACTATCGGTGCAATATTTACAAAGGGTACATATGGGCTGCCAGGTTTTCCTGTCCATAATGCAACATTATTAACTCCCGACATTCTTGATGAACCAACGCCCATGGTTCCTTTTTCTGCTATTAACATTATCCTTTTGTCAGGATGCTGTTTTTGCATTTTTTGTATATCAGATTGCGCTTCAGCCGAAATCAAACATTTTCCATGTAATTCTCTGTCTGATCTTGAGTGTGCTTCAGTCCCTGGTGATAAAAGATCTGTTGAAATATCTCCCTCAGCGGCTATGTATGTAACAATTTTAATTTCTTTATCGATATCAGGTAATTTTGTGAAGAATTCTGCTTTTGAGTAACTTTGGAGTATTCCTTTTGCTACTTCATTGTCATCAGTTAAAGCTTTCTTCAAGCGTTCAGTATCAGCCTCATATAAAAAGACTTGAGTCTTAAGAATTTCTCCAGCCTGTTGTGCTATTGATTCTTCTCCACTTAAGGCAAGATCGAGAAGAACTTCAATAGAAGGCCCACCTTTCATATGAGATAATAATTCAAATGCAAAATCAGAAGAAATTTCCTCGAGAGAGAATTCTTTATTAACGATTTCTTTTAAAAACCTGGCTTTTGCATTAGCTGCACCTGTTGTTCCTGGAAGCATATTGTAGATAAAATAATTTAAGGAGTCTTCTCTATGTTTATTTTCAGTATCTTTGATTTGAGAGATCACTTCATTAGCAAGCGCTTCATCATCTATAGGCTTTGGATTTAAGCCCATAGCTTTTCTTTCTTCTATCTCTTCTAAGTAAGATTCATATAAACTCATAAATTACTTTCTTTTGCTAATTATAGCTGGAATATACTATTCTTCATTAGGATGTCAAATTAAGGTCAGAAATTTGTTAAAAATGGTTAAAAAATGAGACGCTTTTTACCGCTAATAATTTTACTCGGTGTAATTACCTTATTTTTGTTTGGTACTTTCAAAAAAAACACACGAGTCATACCTACGCCACTAATTGGTCAAGAAGTTCCAATAATGGGATTAGAGACAAGATTTTATGATGATTTTGAATCGAATATTTTAGAAGATATTTTAAAGAGCAATAAAATTAAAATCATTAATTTTTGGGCTTCATGGTGTCTACCTTGTGAAGTCGAGCATCCAATTCTAATGGGTTTGAGCAAGAAGTCAGATTTTATAATTATTGGTGTAAATTATAAGGATACTGAAGAAGGCTCTTCTGAATTCTTGAATGAAAAAGGTAACCCCTATGATCTAGTAGTAATTGATGATGAAGGAATGATGGGTATAGAAATGGGCTTAACAGGAGTGCCAGAGACTTTTGTTGTTAATGAAGAAGGAAAGATCATTTATAGAATTGTTGGCCCTATAAATAATGAAAATAAGTTCTAATTAAATTGCTACTCCATGCGCAAAATTTTCATCACTACTTTTTATTAGTGCAGTTATTGTTTGGCCGCTTTTAATTTCTTTTTCAATTAATTTAATTGGTGCAAATTGATTAGAGTGACCTTTGTTGTCTTTTTCCACAAATACTTCAATGTTCCTACCAACTAAATTTTCTAGATGCTTTATCTTTCTTTGTTTGGCGACATCTCTCAGTATTTTTGATCTTAATTTGATAATTTTATTATTATTTTGTGGCATCTTAGCAGCTGGTGTTCCTGGTCTAGGAGAAAATGGAAAGGCATGAATCCAGTCTAATTGACATTCTTCAATTATATCTAATGTGTTTTGAAACATTTCTTCAGTCTCTGTAGGAAAGCCAACTATCAAATCTGCACCAAAAGAAATTTCTGGTCTTTTTTTCTTTAATTGGCTGCATAGATTAATAGCATCCTCTCTTAAGTGTCTTCTTTTCATTCTTTTTAGAATCAAATTATCACCTGATTGGAGTGATAAGTGAATATGTGGGAGGATTCTTTTATTACTAGTAATTAAATCAATTAGTTTGTCATCAAAGCCTATGACATCCATTGACGAAAGCCTTAATCTTTCCAGCTCTGGAGCCTCACTCAAAATATATTCAATTAAAATTCCAAGACTTGCATCTTTTTGATTTTCCATATTCCAAGATGCTATATCAACTCCAGTTAATATAATTTCTTTATGTCCCTCATTGATCAAATTATTTATTTCTTTGATAATTTGTTCTTTAGATTTTGATCTTAAATTCCCTCTTCCAAATGGGATTACACAAAAAGTACATCTATGGTTGCATCCATTTTGAATTTCAACAAATGCTCTTGTTTTATTTTTATAACCAGCCCTTAGAGAATTAAGAGGATCTTCATTAATCATTATATCAGAAACAAGGCTATTGTTATTTCTTAATAAATGAGAAGACATATCTCTTTTTTCTGAGTTACCTAAAACTTTGTCAACTTCCTTCATATCTAAGAAAGATTGAGGTTCTATTTGTGCTGCACATCCTGTAACAACGATTTTTGTATTGGGTTCATCACGCCTCTTTTTTCTTATAGAATATTTCACCTGTCTAATAGCTTCTTCGGTAACAGCACAACTATTATAAACAGCAATATCTTTTACACCTTTTTCAATAAGGTTTTGTTCAATTATTTCTGACTCATATGAATTAAGTCTGCATCCAAATGTAAATATTTCTGGTTCTTTACCCATTTATAAATCCGATATATCTATTTCCAACTTTTCTTCAATTTCATATGGTCCAGTCATTACAATATTGTTGTCGTCTTTCCAAGAAATATTTAGATCCCCTCCTGCAAAACTAATTTTTGTATCACGACTAGTAATATTTAAACTGGCTGCAACTGCGGTTGTTGCACAAGCAGCTGATCCACATGCTTTAGTTATACCTGTTCCTCGTTCCCAAACATCTATAAAAATATGGTCTTCATTAATTTTTTCTGCAAAAGAAACATTTACTTTTTCCGCAAACATTTCGTGATGCTCAATAAAGTGGCCCATTTTATCAATTTCAGGCTTATCTTTATCAAAGAAAAATATTGCATGAGGATTACCAACATTAACAGCACTAAAATTTGGTAATTCAAAGGAAGATGGCTCTAAAGTAATTGATAATGTATCTTCAGCTGGATTAGACAATGGAATTTCCGACCAGTGAAATGATGGTTCACCAATATTGACGGAAATATTATCTTCAGTTCGCCAACATTCTATATCCTTATCAGTCGTTTCAATTATTACATTATTTTTTTTTGTTTCACTTAATATAATATCACCGACACATCTAAGGGCATTTCCACACATACCTGATTCAGTTCCATCAGCATTCCAAAATTTAATCTGACAGTCACCATTTCTTGATGCATTTTCAATACTAATAAATTGATCAAATCTATAATCCATCACAGCAGATTGTAGTTTAAAAATAAGATCATTATTTATATTTAATTTATGATTTCTTGAATCATGGAATAAAAATGTATTACCAGCTCCATTCATCTTTTGAAACTCATATATATTTGTGTTTTCATCATTCATACCTATCTTATAGAGCTGAATTTGTGTTTTTTCTACTTAATTGATTAACTTGACTTATATTGCTTATAAGTTCTATATAACTCCACTTTTAATTAAAAAGTTGAAATAACGGTTCACAATGAATCGCCATCCGTCAACGAGGGTTCGTCCACGGGTGTTTTTGTTGCTGAATTGAATTTTTTGAAAGGAATAAAATGGCTGTTAAAATTAGACTTGCGAGAGGCGGTTCTAAAAAGAGACCTTATTATAGAATAGTGGTTGCAGATATTAGAGCACCAAGAGATGGAAAATATATAGAAAGGGTTGGATCTTATAATCCTCTTTTACCAAAAGATCATGAAGATAGAATCAAACTTGATATTGATAGAATTAAAGAATGGCTATCAAAAGGTGCAAAACCAACGGATAGAGTTGCAAGATTTTTAGATGCTGAAGGAATTCTGAAAAGAGAACCAAGAAATAATCCTCAAAAAGCAATTCCGAAAAAAGAACCAGAGGAAGCTCCAGCAGAAGAAGCTC
>JBJLFK010000042.1:0-62124 GCA_045565415.1 Alphaproteobacteria bacterium
AACTTTCCATTTTGATCACAATCAATCCATTTAATTTGAATCCCTTTTCTCTCTCTTAAAAAATGCCATGGAACAATATTTGCATGATGCTCCATTGTAGTAATAATTATTTCATCACCTTGGGATAAATTCTCATCTGCATAAGAGCTAGCTACAAGGTTTACACTATCAGTTCCTCCTGAAGTAAAAATAATCTCATCTGAAGATTTTGCATTTAGAAATTTTTGAACAATCTTTCTTGATTCTTCATATGCAGAAGTAGATAGAACAGATAATGTATGCAAACCCCTATGAACATTGGAATAATCATTACTCTCAAATTGCTTAATACCTTCAAGGACTTCCATAGGTTTTTGCGAACTAGCAGCGTTATCAAGGTAGGTTAAAATATTACCTTGTATTTCTCTTGAAAGAATTGGAAAATCTCTTCTCGTTTTCTCTACATCAAAAGTCATTTATATTCCTCAGGCAAGAATTCTCTTAAAAAACCTTTTTCTCCTAAATAAGAACTGATATGACCATCTAAAATTAGATTTATTGCATTTTTTCTTTCAAGTCCTCTTGCGCAAAGATAGAAAATCTCCTCTTCATTAAGGCTTCCTATAGTCGCCCCATGCTTACAAATGACATCATCATTAAAAATTTTCATTTGGGGTTTTGCATTCATAACTGCATTATCGGATAGAAGAAACCCCTTACAATCTTGTTCAGCCTTGGATCCTAAAACAGAATTATGGATATCGATCATAGATTGAAAAGAACAAACTGAGTCTTTATCTAGTATTGCTCTTACACCTGATACACTTTCACAATTAGATTTACTAAAAATATTATCTACAAGAATATCATCATTTGAATTTTCTGATGGTATTGAAATCGTTTTTGATGAACAACTAGATCTTTCACCAATATGATTAGAAAATAATTGAAGCCTCGAAGATTTAATAGGCATTGATAAATTCTTCATATTAAAATTTGAATGATTTAAAAGAAAAACTAAATTTGTTTCTACCAATAGCCCTTGTGAAGAATTAATACGCGATATTTCGAGCTCTGATCTATTTCCAATATTATATTCTACTAATAAATTTAAAAATCCACTTGTAGATGAGTTCACATAATTTATTTTTGCTTTTATGTTATCTGCAATATTAATAATCAATCTGGGTAAAGAAATATTTTTCTCATTATAGTTAATTTTAATTATAATTGGCTCATTCTGATTATGCTTAACATCTAAAATCTTAATTTGATTTCCGCATGCAACATTTAAATCTACAACAGACTCACCTTTAAAGAAATTGCATGGCTTTAAATAATCTTCGATAGATAAATTATTATCCGCATAATCATAAAAAAAATTATTTTCTTCAAGATTTTCAACAATTATTTCTGAATTTGAAATATCATTTTTAATATATTCTTTTGATTTGGAGACTAAATCGAAATACTTCCAACTTTCATTTCTTTTATTAGGCAAACCCTGATCAATAAAGTTATCAAATATTTTTTCTCTCTGATCAGTATAATCATCAATATTATTTATATTTTCTCTAAATTTATGAAATTCAACTGATGACATTTTAATTAAAACTCTCAAACCCATTATTTTCAATCTTTTCTGCTAAATCTGGTCCTCCAGACTCAACTATTCTACCATCAACTAATATATGAATTTTTGAAGGACTTAGTTTATCAAGTAGTTTTTTATAGTGAGTAATAACTAAGAATGAATTTTCTTCATTTTTCATTCCTACAATTCCGTCAGAAACAATATCTAAAGCATCAACATCAAGTCCGGAGTCAGTTTCATCTAAAATTGTTAAAACCGGATCTAATACTAAAAGCTGTAGAGTTTCATTCCTCTTTTTTTCACCTCCAGAAAATCCTACATTTAACTGTCTCTTTAATACTTCATCATTAATTCCAAGTATCGTAGCTTTTTCTCTAACATATTTTAGAAAGTCAGATGGACCTAATTTCTCTAAACCATTAGCCTTTCTATTTGCCTCATGAATTGTTTTTAAAAAGTTCATTAGAGTTACACCTGGAATTTCTACTGGATACTGAAAAGCCATAAATAGCCCTAGATTAGATATCTCATTTGGCTTTAGCTCTATAATATTTTCATTTTTAAAAATAATTTGCCCTGAAGTAACTTTATAATCTTCATTTCCAGACAAAACATTTGAAAGAACAGACTTTCCTGATCCATTAGGGCCCATAATTGCATGTATTTCATTGAATGGAATAGATAAATTTAATCCTTTTAAAATTTCCTTTTCTCCTGCATTTACATGGAGATCATTTATTTCAAGTAAATTTCCGCTCATCCTACACTTCCCTCTAGACTAATCTCTAGAAGTTTTTGAGCCTCAACTGCAAATTCCATAGGTAATTTTTGTAAAACTTCTTTACAAAAACCATTAACAATCAATGCAATAGCCTCTTCTTCATCAAGACCTCTCTGAAGGCAATAAAATAATTGATCTTCAGATATTTTGGATGATGTTGCTTCATGTTCAATGGTTGAAGTCTTATTCTTAGACTCTACATAAGGAATTGTTGTAGCTGAACAATTTCCGGTTAAAAGCAAAGAGTCACATTGTGTAAAATTTCTTGAATTCTCTGATTTAGGATGGATATTAACCTGCCCCCTGTATGTGTTTGAAGATGACCCAGATGAAACACCTTTGGAAATAATTCTACTTTTCGTATTTTTCCCTAAATGAAGCATTTTAGTGCCACTATCAACCTGCTGATAATTATTAGATATCGCAATTGAATGAAATTCTCCTGAAGAGTTATCACCTTTTAGTACGCAACTAGGGTATTTCCATGTTATTGCTGATCCAGTTTCAACTTGTGTCCATGAAATTTTCGAATTATCACCTCTGCAATCACCTCTTTTAGTAACAAAATTATATACACCGCCCTTACCATTTTCATCGCCAGGGTACCAATTTTGTACTGTAGAGTATTTTATCTCAGCCCCTTTTAGAGCTACCAATTCAACTACCGCGGCATGAAGTTGGTGTTCATCTCTCATTGGAGCCGTACAACCCTCAAGGTAGCTCACATATGAGTCTTCATCAGCAATTAGTAGCGTCCTCTCAAATTGACCTGTACCAGCTGCATTTATTCTAAAATAAGTAGATAATTCCATTGGGCATGTTACGCCAGGGGGAATATAAACAAAGCTTCCATCTGAAAATACAGCAGAATTTAATGTTGCAAAAAAATTATCTGAGTTTGGCACTACTGTTCCTAGATATTTTTTGATTATTTCAGGATGCTCTTTAACAGCTTCAGAAAAAGAACAAAATATTACGCCATCCTCTTTTAATTTTTCTTTAAAAGTTGTTCCAAGAGATACACTATCAAATACTGCATCTACAGCAACACCTGCTAACCATTCTTGTTCCTTAAGAGGTATACCTAATTTGTTGTATGTTTCTATAAGCTTAGGATCAACTTCATCTAAGCTTTTTAGTTTTTCAGTCTCTTTAGGAGCAGAAAAATAGTATGTGTCTTGGTAATCAATTTTTGGGTATCTAAGGCTTGACCAATTTGGCTCTTTCATTTTCAGCCATCTCTTATATGAGTCTAATCGCCAATCGAGTAGCCATTTGGGTTCTTCTTTTTTATCTGAAATAAACCTTATTACATCTTCATTTAATCCTTTTGGTGCAAAAACAGACTCAATTTCAGTCTCAAAACCAAATTCATATGGATTATTAAAGTCTTCTTCGTTCGGCTTATTTATTTTTTTATTCAATTTTTATCCTTTTATATTTTCTATATGGTTAATCTATTTAAATAACCAATAATCAATTTATAGTCATTTTGTCGCAATCTTGCGTTAAAATTGGCGCTCTAGATCTACCCAGAATATTGCCTTCTAGAATATCTCTTAATGAAATATGACTTAAAAAAAGATTTATTTGTTTACCTAATTCGTCCCATAAATCATGATTTAAACATTTTCCAGAAATACCCGTACATGATATATGCTTCTGAGAACAGCCTTTAGCTTCAATTTTACCTTCTATTGCATTTATAACATCACTCATAATGATATCTTCAACTTTCAAAGCAAGTTTATATCCTCCATTAGGACCCCTAACAGCCTTAACAAATCCATTTCTTTTTAAATTTGATAAAATCTGCTCTAAATAAGTTGAAGAAATATTCTGTGATTTTGCAATTTCAGAAATTTTGATTAAACCCTTATTATGTGAAAGCGCTATTTCAGTTAAAGCAAGTACAGCATATCTGCCTTTTGTTGTTAATTTCATTAATCTCTCATAATATAAATTGTTACAAATTTTCTACAGTTGTGTTAGAAACATATAGAATTTAATGTGGATTTATAATTCTTGACTAGTTTTGTCAAGAAATACTTCAATTTATAAATTTTTTAACATTAATACTTTCGAGTAAGGTTTAATATATGCCAGAAATTATTTACAGCGGACCTGATGGAAGATTAGAAGGCAGGATGAATGTTGTAGAAAACAAAAGATCTCCTGTTGCTATCATATTACATCCGCTTCCACAATTTGGTGGAAACATGAATAATCCAATCATCTTTAATTTGTATCATACATTTATAAAAAAAGGGTTTTCAGTTTTAAGGTTTAATTTTAGAGGAGTTGGCAAGAGCCAAGGAGAATTTGATCAAGGTATAGGGGAATTATCAGATGCTGCTGCTTCACTTGATTGGATACAATCTCAAGTTTCAGACTCAAAAGGTTGTTGGGTTGCGGGTTATTCTTTTGGAGCTTGGATAGCAATGCAATTATTAATGAGAAGACCAGAAATAGAAGGATTTATATCTATATCACCTCCAGCAAATATGTATGATTTTAATTTCTTAGCCCCATGCCCATCCTCAGGTATTATTTTACATGGCGAAGAAGATAAAGTTGTGCCTAAAGATGATATTTTAAGATTAGTTGAAAAGCTTCAAACTCAAAGAAATATTAATATAGATTATAAAAATATTGCAGGTGCAAATCACTTTTTTGAAAACAAAACAGAAAAACTTATAAATGAAGTCAGTAAATATCTTGACACCCGTCTAATCGGACCAGACTTTTAAGATAATAAATACAAGAAGAACAAATGAGTAATTATAAATCTGATTTTTTAAAACACATAAATGAAAGAGGCTTCATTTATCAGATTAGTGACTCAGATAGATTGGATCAAATTTTTTCAAAAGATAAAATCACAGCCTATATAGGTTTTGACTGCACTGCGCCAAATCTTCACATTGGCTCTTTAATGCAAATACTTTTGTTAAAAAAATTACAGGACTTTGGCCATACTCCCATTGTACTTATTGGTGGTGCAACAAGTAAAATAGGCGATCCTTCACTAAAAGATAAATCTCGAAAAATGCTATCTTATGAAGATATTAATAATAATATTAAAGGTATAAAAAAAGTTTTTGAAAAGTTTTTAGATATCAATAAAATTAAAATTATTGATAATAGTGAATGGCTTGAAAAATTAAACTATATTGATTTTCTTCGAGAAATTGGGAGTCATTTTTCTGTCAATAGAATGCTTTCTTTTGACTCTGTTAAGCTGCGACTTGAAAGAGAACAAAACTTATCTTTTTTAGAATTTAATTACATGATACTCCAAGGTTATGATTTTTATAAACTTAATATAGACTACAATTGTAATCTTCAAATGGGAGGGTCTGATCAATGGGGAAATATAATTTGCGGTATAGACTTATCCAGAAGATTAGCCGGTAAAGAATTATATGGATTAACAACTCCATTATTAACTACCTCATCTGGTCAAAAAATGGGTAAAACAGAAGATGGGGCAATTTGGCTTAATTTTATCTCTGACAAGGATAACTATTCAACACATCCAAGAGATTTTTGGAATTACTGGAGAGATAAGACAGAAAATAATGATGTTGGAAAATTTCTTAAATTGTTTACTGATATGCCTTTGAATGAAATCGATGAGATAGAGAAACTAGAAAATGAGGACATCGAAAAAGGGAAAGAATTATTAGCAACCAAAATTACGGAACTTGTTCACGGGAAAGACTCTGATTGGAAAAGTAAGAAAACTATTATCTTAAAAAAAGAAGATTTTGAGAACGGCTATGGTTTGCTAAGTCTACTTTCTAATAATGATTTAGGATTAGCAAAATCAAATAGCGAGGCTAGAAGATTTATTCAATCAAAAGCTGTAAAATTAAATGGCGAATTAATCGATGATGAGAAATATACTTTAACATTAGGTAGCTTTAAAAAATCAAAAGAAATAGAAATCTCTCTTGGAAAAAAGAAAAAAATAATTATTGGAATAGATTAATCAAATACTCTTTGTAAAAATCCAGGCGTTAAAACAGATAGAGGATTAGTTTCAATTATAACTTTACCTCCATCTTCGTTATAAATCCTAAATTTTATTCCTATTAATCCTTCTCCATCTTTACTTCCTGAAAATAATTCTCCCAAAATTGGGACATTAGAAGGTAAATTGTTTAACCATGATACTGGTACAACTGTTCCATTAAATTCAATTTCATTTATACCGAAAATATACATACCAGCTAGTGATAACCCTAAGCTATTACCTACTACAGGAAGATTGCTTTCAGGCTTTAAGATTCCATCAATGATATTTATACCTTTATTTGAAAGCTGAACATTAAAAATCGAGCTAGCAAAGGTAATGTCTCTACCGCCATCGCTAATATTACTTAAACCAGGTATTGAAACATCTAGAATTTGAGCAAAAATTGGTAATTCAAGAATTTTAAGGCTTTTTGTTTCTATTGTTCCTTTGAAAAAACTAGCTTCATCAATATTGTAATCAAGAATTAGGGTTGATGAGTCACTTATTATACTTGGGTTTTTTTCTTTATTATAAATTGTTATCTCTTCAACATTTAAGTTTATATTTGTTTTAGTTTCGGAAAACTTAATAGAGTTCTTTAGAGGAAAATCAAATTGAAGCATCAGATTGCTCTCCCCAGATAAATTATTCCTGTCTAATTTTACTAATTTTGAAATATAATTATGTTTACTAAGCAAATTAAAGAAATTTCCCACATTAGAAGAGGCATCAATTATAATTTGACCGGGACCATGCCTTTTTTTAATATCAAATGCATTAAACTTACCATTGTTAATATAAATCCTTGACCCTTCCTCTAAATCAATAAGACCATCCAATAAATTTATATTAAACATTTGGAAATCTAAATGAGCTTTCCCAAGAGTATCGGTCATGGGAGGCATATTCTTTAAGTAATGAACTTCAATATCATTGAAATCAAAATCTAAATTTAAGACTGGATCAAATAATAATCTTCCATCTTTTTTGAAAACAAATTTAGAATTAAATTCTAAATCAGATATTATTCCGTTAAATAAAGATCTATTTGTCCATGCCCTTGCGCCTTTACCTAGATTTTCAGGCCATAAAGCTTTGATAAAACTTAATGGTAAATCTTTTGCAGAACCTTTTATTTCTAATACATCAGAAGTTTTTAAGCTATTTAAACTGCCATGAAAATTAAAATGACTAATTCGGTTATCTTCTTTTTGTACATTAGAAGATAATTTAAAACCCAACACATTTTTTTCAAGGCTATTTAACAATACTTTTATTCTTATTTCACTATCTAGAAACAAAGACCATTCAATAACATTAAGTTTATTTTTTAATCTACTATTAACAGTAAAAATAAGATCATTATTATTTTTATCAAATTTAAGATTAATATCATTATTAACAAAATCTATTCTTGTTAAATATTTATCATCAAAATTTGATTTAATAATAGGGTCTAATAATTTTAAATTTAAAGTTCCAAATTGAAGAAAAAGTAGTAAATAAATAAAACTAAAGATAGAGAAACTAAATATTTTAGAAATTATTGATAAAAGATATTTTATTGTTTTATTCATTAACACTCATTTATAAGGAAAAAAAATGAAAAAAAAATGTAAAATTGGAGATAAGGTTCCTAAATTCAAAATACCTTTATCAAATGGGAATTCACTTGATAGTAAAGATATAAAGGATAAAAAATATATTTTATATTTTTATCCCAAGGATAATACTCCTGGATGTACAACTGAAGCAAAAGATTTTAGTAGCAAAATTACAGAATTTAAAAAATTAAACACTCAGGTTATTGGAATTTCTAAAGATAATGTAGAAACTCATAATAAATTTATTAATAAACAAGAACTGAAGATACTTTTGGCATCAGATGAGAGTGGCAAAGTTCTTGAAAAATTTGGTGTTTGGGTTGAAAAAAATATGTATGGAAGAAAATATATGGGCATTCAGCGTTCAACTTTTCTAATAAATGAGAAATCGAAAATTGAATACATATGGGAAAAAGTAAAAGTAAAAGGTCATGTTGAAGATGTAATTAATAAAATTAAGTCTTCCTAACTAATTTTGTTTGAAAGAGCACTTGCTAAGAACTTGTCAATTCTTCCGTCCAAAACTGCTTGAATATTTCCATCTTCAACATTTGTTCTTAAATCTTTAACCATCTGATATGGCTGCAACACATAAGATCTAATTTGGTGTCCCCAACCTATTTCAGATTTGGTGTCAAGAATTTCTTGAGCTTTCTCTTCCTTCTTTTGAAGCTCCAATTCATAAAGCCTTGCTCTAAGCATAGATAAGGCGGTACTTTTATTCTTATGTTGAGATCTCTGGGATTGACATTGGACAACTATGTTTGTTGGAACATGTGTTATTCTAACAGCACTATCGGTCGTATTAACATGTTGACCTCCTGGACCAGATGATCTGTAGGTGTCCTATTCTGCAATCTGACTCCTGAAAATCTACTTCGATATTATCATCAATCTCAGGATAAACCCATACACTTGCAAAACTTGTATGCCTTCTTTTTTGTGAGTCAAATGGAGAAATACGAACCAATCTATGAATCCCTGACTCAGTTTTTAACCACCCGTAAGCGTTTTTACCAATTACTTTAAGCGTTGCACTCTTAATACCGGCCTCATCACCAGCGCTGAATTCAATAAGTTCAATTTTATATCCTCTGCTTTCCCCCCATTTCGAATACATCCTTAATAACATTTGCGCCCAATCCTGACTTTCTGTCCCTCCCGCACCAGGATGAAACTCTAAGTAAGCCGAATTGGAGTCAGCCTCACCAGAAAGCATTGACTCCATTAAAGCAAGTTCAGCGTGTTCAGATAACTTAGTTAAAGATACTAAAATTTCTTCTTCAAGCTCCTCAGATGATTGACTCTCATTGCTATATAAATCTATTAATTCTGAAATTTCATCCAGTTCATTTTCTATCTCTGAATAAACATTCAAAGAATTCTCTAAATTTGATCTTTCTTGCATTATTGATTGGGCTTCTTTTTGGTCGTTCCAAATATCCCCAATTTCAATTAAATTATTGAGTTTTTCCAATCTATTTTTTGAAGAATCCCAGTCAAAGATACCCCCTTAATAAATTTAAACTATTCTCTATGCTTTCTTTATATTTTAAAAAATCATTTCGCATATTTTCATCTTATTTAAAATATTCATTAATAGCATTAACAAATTGGCTTGATACTGATTGAAGCCAGTTCCCACTTCTTAAATTCTTTCTATCATATTCATTTGTTACAAAACCCAATTCTACCAAAACACTTGGAAACTCATCAGATTTTAACACAGCAAAGCCGGCTGAACGAAGAGGATTATTCAATAAAGATGTCTTAGATTTAACTCTGCTAGTTAGAGTGCTTGCAAACTTAGTGGATTTAAAACGATTATCTATCAACTTTCTTTGGTATTTAACGAAGTCAGTTGGATTTTTAGCATTTCTTAAATAGTTACCACTATAGCTTGAATTAACCATGGCATAAGAATTCTCAATTGTTGCAAGTTTTTCTGCCTCCTTATCTAAACCTTTATCTGAGAGAGTATAAACAGATAAACCTTTTATATTAGAAGAACTAGAAGCATCGGCATGAATTGAGATGAATAAATCAGCATTCTTACTTTTAGCAAATTTAACTCTATCGCTTAATGAAACAAAACTATCATCTTCTCTTGTAAGAAAAATACGATAATTATTATTTCTAGATAAATGTTTTTTTAATATCCTAGCAAAACGCAGAACGATATCTTTTTCAGAAACTACCTTTGGGTAAGAAGTTCCTGGGTCTTTACCACCATGCCCAGGATCGATAACAATAGTTTTCCTTAATTTATAACTCTTATTAATCTTTTTATTCTTATTGGCGGTAATTTTCTTATTAGAAATAATATCAAAACTTAATCTTCTAATTGAGCCAGCGCTCGGCTTTAAAACTTTAACATTCTTAATATTTGGAGATTCATTTAAATCAAATACTATCCTAGATGTATTAGCATTAAACTCAGCATATCTTATTCCTTTAATTGCACCAGTTGCTTTGGGAAATGAAAAATCATCACTGAACTTAACATTATACAAATCAACAACAACTCTTGAAGGATTATTAAATGCTGAAATCTCGTGTTTTATTAAATTATTACTATCAATGATAACTCTTAAAGATTCATTATTTCCAGAAAATCTAATTTTTGAAATTAAGGCACTTTCATTAGAAAATACACTTTCTGTTGTAAATAGAGCACATATTATAAAAATAACTATCTTTTTTTTGTTAAAAATCATCATTTTTCAAGAATAATCTATTAGAAGCTTGTCAAACTAAGATTATTTAATATAAAGGAGTCTTACATATGATTAAATAATTTTTTTAATTTAATTATACAAAAGGATTTATATTAAGGATTTTTAATATCCTTCATAAACAATAAAAGCCATGAATATTTCAATAACATATCCTGATATAAGGGAAATTAATGTTTCAATAAGAAAATATTTTCTGGCATTCGGAGATTATATAAATGACAAACGAAATTTTAATAGATGCAGTCCATCAGGAAGAGACAAGGATTGCAATAATAAAAGACAAAAGATTAGAAGACTATGATTATGAATTCGACGCTAAAAAACCTATTAGAGGAAATATTTACCTTGCCAAGGTAATAAGGGTTGAGCCATCGCTTCAAGCAGCATTTCTTGATTATGGGGGAAATAAAAATGCCTTCCTTCCTTTTTCAGAAATAAATCCTGATTATTATCAAATTCCTCAAGCTGATAAGGAAGCAATAAAAAACTCAAATGGAATAAGCCTTGAAGATGAAAAGCAAATTTCTTCAAAAGAAGATGAAACTGATGAACCTGATGATATTGGTGGTGATGAGCTCGAAGAAATTGAATCAGAGAGAAAAAAAAGTAAGGCTGTAAAATATAAAATTCAAGAAGTTATTAAAAAAAACCAAGTCATTCTTTTACAGATATCTAAAGAAGAAAGAGGTAACAAAGGAGCGGCTGCAACAACTTATATATCAATTCCTGGAAGATACTGTGTCTTAATGACAAATACACTTAAAGGTGGAGGGGTTAGCAGAAGAATAAATAAGCCCAATGAGCGTAAAAAATTAAAAACTATCTTAGAAAAATTAGAAGTTTCAGATGATATGGGTTTAATTATAAGAACTGCAGGAAGTAATACAACTGCAGGTGAAATTAAGAAAGATTATAATTTTCTAATAAAAAGCTGGAATAAAATACGAGAGGATACACTTTCAGCAAACGCACCTTCTTTAATTTATGAAAATGGCAGCGTAATACATAGAACATTAAGAGATGTTTACACTAAAGATTTTGATAAAATCTATGTAGAAGGCGATGAAAAATACAAAGTCACTAAAGAATTAATGAAAATGATGTTGCCTAGTCATGCTAAAAAAGTACAGAAATGGCGTGAGTCAAAACCAATTTTTCAAAAAGATAACATTCAAGATCAATTAAGTTCAATTTATGCTGAAAATGTTCCTTTAAAATCTGGTGGATCGCTTGTCATTGACCAAACTGAAGCATTAGTGGCTATTGATGTTAACTCTGGGACATCAAAAAAGGATTATAATATTGAAGACACCGCATTAAGAACAAATTTAGAAGCTTCTAAAGAGATTGCTAGGCAGCTTAAGTTAAGAGATATGGCGGGTTTAATTGTTATTGATTTTATTGATATGGAAAAATTTGCTAATCGTAGATCAATAGAAAAAAAATTAAAGGAATCCCTAAAATCTGATAGATCACGTATCCAAGTTGGAAGAATTAGTTCTTTTGGTCTACTTGAAATGTCTAGACAAAGGATGAGGTCTAGCATTCAAGAAAATTCTTATGAAATCTGCCCTCATTGCGATGGTAAGGGTTCTTTAAGAACACCTGAATCAATTGCCTTAGAGATATTGAGAGAGATCAGTGAAGCAGCAAATGATAAAAGAGCAGCTACAGTGCAAGTCGAGGTATCTATTGAAATCCTGAACTTTATTGTAAATAATAAAAGAGATGAATTATCAAAACTTGAAACTGACACAGGAATTAATTTTAAGTTGGTTGGTAATAATCAACTTAGAGGAAAAGAATGTAAGATTATTTCATTTGATATAAAAGCAAATATCCTTGGTAAAAATAAAAATGCAAAAGATAGAAGGCCACAGAATAAGAATCAAAAAAATTCAAACCCTAGACCTAAAAACAACTCGAACAAAAAAAACTCTTCAAGTAAAAATACAAAAAATTCTAACAAAAAGGCTGATAATAATAAAAAAGATATCAACAAAAACCTTAAAAAAGTAGATGAAAAAAATGTTTTAAGTGAAGACACTAAAGATACGAAAGAACTTAAAAAGAGTAATGATAAAACTAAAAAAATTAAACAAACTGAAAAAGTTAGAAATGAAAATCATATTGGCGCACCATTGACTGAATCTAAAAAAACTAAAGATAAAAAAACAGGATGGTGGAATAAGTAAAAGCTTAAAATGATCAAGAAAAATAAAATATTTTCATTATTAATATACTTTTATTTAATCATTTTAGTAGCCTCCGATCTTAGTGGAAGAGGCATTGCTAGAGATGCAGAAACAGAAATCTTTCTATCAGAAATGACAACGCCAATTGTCAATGTAGCAAATTTAAATTCTTCCTCAGTTGACTTATATTTATTTAATGACAATAGCGTAAACGCATTTGTAACCTGTGGTCAGAAAATTTTTATTAATACGGGTCTTATCATGGAATTTGATGACCCTTCAATGCTTAGAGGTGTTTTAGCACATGAGACAGGTCATATAGCCGGCGCTCATCTTGCTAGATCCGATATTGCTTTAAAAAAAGCACAAGCACCAATGATTATAGGCTTACTTCTTGGAATTGGCGCTGCAGTTGCAGGAGGTGACAGCGATGCTGTTCAAGGTATATTGCTTGGAAGCCAACAAATTGCCCAAGGTATGGTTGCTAAATATTCTCGCGGTCAGGAAGCCGCAGCTGATCAAGCGGCATTTCAATATCTTGAAAAACTTGGGCTTTCATCAAAAGGTATGATTGATGTTCTTTATAATTTTGCTGATCAAGAAGCATTAAGCGCAAGAAATCAAAGCTCTAGAGTTCGTAGTCATCCTATTTCTCGTCAAAGAATTATGGCTTTAGAGAATCAAGCAGTAAACTCAAAATTCTACAATCAAAGAGATTCATCAGACTTAATATATAGATATAATATGATACGCGCAAAGCTTGAGGGATTTTTAAAAAGACCTGATGATATCATTAGAAAATATAAAAATAATGACTCTGATTATTCAATTTACGCATCTTCTGTTGCTCTATATAGAAAAGCATTAACAGATCAAGCTATAGATCAAATAAATATATTAATTGATAAATACCCTACTAATCCTTGGTATCATGAATTAAAAGGCCAAATTCTTTATGAGTCTGGAAAAATAAATCTTTCAATTGAGCCTTATGAAAAAGCTGTCAAATTTTCTACTGGTCATCCATTGGTCAATGTTGCTCTAGCATCAGCCTATCTTGCTCTCAATAACAAAGAATATGATATTAAGGCACAAAACTTACTTAATAATGTCATTAAAAAAGATCAAAAAAATTCATACGCTTGGTTTCAGTTAGCAATTGCTGAAGCAAGGCTTGGAAATATTGGAAAAGCAGATCTATATTCTGCAGAAAGATATTTTGTGCTTGGTGACGTAAACTTAGCTTCATTTCATGCAAAAAGATCTAAGAATAGCTTAAAGGATAATGGTCCGTTATTAATGAGAGCTGAAGATATAATTTTAGATTCTGAAAATAAACAAAAATGGAGGAAAAGATGTCCAGTATAAAAAATCTTTCAATTAAATTTATTCTTCTCTTAATTGTTTTTTTTATTTTTGGTTATTCATTTAATTACTTGATAAATTCAAAAACAAATAAAAAAGAAATTAATAACTACTTAGAAAATCATCCCGAAGAGATAGAAGGCTTTATAAATCTTGCTGAAAAAATTTTAATTACCAAAAAAAATGAAATACAAAGAAACATAATTGATCAAAATAAATTATTTTTTGAAAATCAAAAATTTTTTATTGGAAATCCAAATGGAACTAAAATAATTTATGAATTTTTTGATTATAATTGTGGTTTTTGCAAAAGAGCTTTCTCTGATTTAATGGAATTAGTCTCTGAAAATGAAAACATAAAAATTGTTTTCATTGAATTACCTGTTTTAGGACAAAGCTCGCTATTAGCATCTAAGGCTGCATATGAAGCATTTAATGAAGGAAAATACTTTGATATGCATCAAAAATTAATTAATCATCAAGGAAAGATTACAATTGATAATATTAAAATATTTGCTAGTGAAATAAATATTGAGCCCAATTTATTAATTGAAAATATGAACAAGTTAGATATTGGCTTTATTGAAGAAAATTATATTTTGGCTGATAAACTTGATATAAATGGAACACCTACATTTATTATAAACAAAAATGTTATTCCTGGAGCAATAGATAAGACTACAATATTAAGATTATTATCATCAAACTGACTTATCTGTTTCTCTCTAAGAGTTGACGCAATATCTAACAAAAGGTTAGATATCTTTATGATTCGTAAAAATAACAATGTCTAAAGCTAGTAAAATATATGTTTTAAATGGCCCTAACTTAAACTTACTTGGAGATAGAGAGCCAGATATTTATGGGAATGTATCGTTAAAAGATATAGAAAAATCTCTAATTAGTTATGGTAAAGAAAATAATTCTGAAATTTATTTTAAACAATCAAACCATGAAGGAGAATTAATTGAATTTATTCATGAAGCCTCAAAAAAAGCCAATGCAATTATTATTAATCCAGCAGGATACTCGCATACATCTGTTGCTTTATTAGACGCCCTACTAACCGTTAAAATTCCTATAATAGAGGTACACATATCAAATATTTTTAGAAGAGAAGATTTTAGACATAATTCATATGTTTCAAAAGCTGCAGTTGGTGTTATAAGCGGTTTAGGAATTAAAGGTTATTTATATGCGCTTAAATTTCTTTTGGACGAGCTAAAATAATGGAGATTTATTTTGACAAAAAATCAAATAATTGATGAAGAAATTAAACAAGCTATAAAGGAATTAACCAATATGCTTGAAGAATTAAATTTATCTGAAATCCAAATTGAGAATGATAAAATTGGTAAAGTAAAAGTTGCACGACATAATTATCAACCTCAAATAACGAATGTTTCTACTAATCAAGAAAAAGCTGATAATGATGTTGAGAATGAGAATATTATTAATGAAGATGACGAGAACATTGTCAAATCTCCAATGGTAGGTACTGTTTATCTTCAGCCTGAGCCTGATTCAGATCCATTCATAAAGATTGGCGATAAAG
Organism: Alphaproteobacteria bacterium; assembly: GCA_045565415.1. Taxonomy (GTDB): domain Bacteria; phylum Pseudomonadota; class Alphaproteobacteria; order MED-G09; family MED-G09; genus AG-430-B22. The sequence continues at coordinate 15,833 of JBJLFK010000042.1, forward strand.
TTAAAAAGGGACAAACATTATTGATTGTTGAAGCCATGAAAACAATGAATGATATTGTTGCTGATAAAAATGGAATAATAAAAGAAATACTTGTTAAAAATGAACAACCAGTTCAGTTTGATGATCAATTAATTATAATAGAATAAATGTTCAATAAAATTCTTATAGCTAATAGAGGTGAAATTGCTGTTAGGGTTTTAAGGGCATGTAAAGAACTTGGCATTCAGACGGTAGCTGTTTATTCCTCTGCTGATAAAAATGCAATGCATGTTAAATTAGCGGATGAAAGTGTTTGTATTGGACCTGCTTCATCATTAAAATCTTATTTAAATATCCCAGCTATAATCTCTGCTTGTGAAGTTTCTGGTGCAGATGCGGTACATCCAGGGTATGGTTTTTTATCTGAAAATTTTGGTTTTGTTGAAAAACTAGAGGCACATGGTATTAAATTTATAGGTCCAAAATCTGAACACATTAAAATGATGGGTGATAAAATCTTAGCAAAAGAGTCGGCAAATAATCTTGGTCTTCCAATTATCCCTGGTTCTTCTGGAGAAATAAGTAACACAAAAGAGGGTCTTGAAGTAGCAAATGCACTTGGCTACCCAATCATTATAAAAGCATCATCAGGTGGGGGTGGTCGAGGAATGATAAAAGTTTTAAAAGAAGAAGATTTAGATGAGTCTTTGAAAAAAGCATCTACTGAAGCTAAAAAATCTTTCAATGATAAGAGAGTTTATATTGAGAAATATCTACAAAATCCTAAACATATAGAAATACAGGTAATCGGTGACGAGTATAATAATATAGTACATTTAGGAGAGAGAGATTGCTCAATGCAAAGAAGAAATCAGAAATTAATTGAAGAAACTCCATCAGTTATTATAGATGATAAAAAAAGAGATGAAATTTGTAACTTAACAATTAATTCATTAAAAACAATGGGGTATTGTAACGCTGGCACAATAGAATACCTTTATGAAAATGGTAATTTCTATTTTATGGAAATGAATACCAGGCTTCAAGTTGAACACCCTGTTTCGGAAGAAATCTATAATTTTGATTTAGTGAAAGAACAAATAAAAATTGCTGCTAAATATAAACTCTCAACTAATCAAGATAATCTAAAAAGTAATGGTCATTCAATAGAGTGTAGAATAAATGCTGAAGACCCAGACACCTTTATACCTTCACCTGGGTTAATAACAAATTATCATGCTCCAAGTGGTCCTGGTGTAAGAGTAGATTCAAATTGTTATTCAGGATTAGAGATTTCACCATATTATGATAGCCTAATAGCAAAGCTTATTGTTTATGATAAAGATAGAGTTTCCTGCATACAAAGATTAAAAAGAGCTCTAGATGAATTTGTAATAGATGGTATAAAAACAACTATTCCTTTTTTTCAGCAAATAATAAATCAAAAAGATTTTGAGGATGGTAGCTATGATATTAACTGGTTAGAAAATTATAAAAAAAATAATTAATTTTCTTCTACTGAAAATAAAGCCTCGCCAACAAGCCCTATCAAATCAACAGACCCTTGAGTGTAAAGAAGATAATCATTTTCACTTAAATAAATTTCACTTCCTCCAGGTTCAATTGAAATATAATTACTCCCAAGTAATCCATCCATAGTAATTTTTGCTGAGCTATCATCAGGAATTTTTATTGCATTATTAATAATCAGAACTAACTGAGCTTCGTATGTTGTCTGATTTAAAGAACTTTTAGAAACGCTCCCTATCTTAATTCCAGAAAGCCTAACATCCGAACCAATTTGTATACCATCTATTCTATTGAAGGTAGCATTTATATTATAAGTTCCTTCAGCATTATTATCTGTGATTGAAAAACTGTAAAAAAGAAATGATACAGCTAATATAATAACAATTGCTCCAATAAATGTTTCAAATATATTTGATCGCATTATATTTACTCAGGACTCCAAGGTTCATAAGCTTTTTTTAACATCTCTGGCTCTTTTTTCTTTGATTCATCAGGGTTATAAGCTTCAATTGTACCAGTTTCATTTTCCTTATGTATCTTATACCACTTTGGCTTTTTGTCACTTTCATTTGGTATTTCATCGGTTCGATAATGTAACCAATCATGCCAATCAGCTGCAATCCTTGAAGCATCCATCAAGCCATTATATATAACCCATCTCTGATTTTTGTTTTTTTTATTAATATAGAAAATATTTCCATTTACATCTTTACCAACAAATTTTCCTCTAAATAAAGTTAATAATTTTGTACTTAAAGTTTGGTTATTCCACCAGGTAAAGGTTTCTAAAAATAATGATTTAAGGCTCATTCTATTCTTTCTTCTCAATAATCTTAATGCCGATTTCTTTAAGCTGATCTGATGATATTTCGGATGGTGCATTCATCATAAGATCTTGAGCTTGTTGATTCATGGGGAAAGCAATAACTTCTCGTATGTTTTCTTCACCAGCGATAAGCATTACAATTCTGTCAATACCAGGGGCAATACCACCATGAGGGGGTGCGCCATAGCCAAAAGCATCATACATCGCTCCAAAACGTTTCTTAATTTCATCGATGTCATACCCAGCGATTTCAAAAGCTTTTAAAAGAATATCCTGTCTATGATTTCTTATTGCGCCAGATGACAATTCAACTCCATTACAAACGATATCATATTGAAAAGCTTTAATTTCTAATGGATCTATATTTTCTAAAGACTCTAAACCTCCTTGTGGCATAGAAAACGGATTATGGGAGAAATCTATCTTTTTTAATTCTTCATTATACTCAAACATTGGAAAATCAACAATCCAACAAAACTCGAAGGAATCTTTCTTTATCAACTCTAGCTCATTTCCAATCTTAACCCTTGCCTTAGATATAAAATCTAAGAAATTATTAGGAATACCACATACAAAGAAAATGGAATCGCCGTCATCGAGTGAAAATTTATTTTTAATTAATTCAGTCTTTTCATCACCAATATTTTTTGCAATTGGACCCGACCCTTTTCCATCTTTAAAAAATATATATCCTAGGCCTGGTTGGCCCTCTTCAATAGCCCATTTATTCATTTTATCACAAAAAGCTCTTGATCCTCCTGTCTTAGAAGGAATAGCCCATACTTTTATTTTCTCATTTTTAGAAATTTGGTCAGCAAAAATTTTAAAACCAGAATCAACAAAAACTTCGGTGATATCATCAAGTTCAATTTCTACTCTTAGATCTGGTTTATCTGTTCCATATTTTTGAATTGATTCTGCATAAGAAATCCTAGGAAATTTTTTATTTACAGCCATATTTCCGGAAAATTTTTCAAATACATCTCTTAGCAAAGGTTCGACTGATTCAAAAACATCATCTTGATTAACAAAGCTCATTTCAATATCTAATTGATAGAATTCTCCAGGAGACCTATCAGCTCTAGCATCCTCATCTCTAAAACATGGAGCAATCTGAAAATACTTATCAAAACCTGAAGTCATAAGTAGTTGTTTAAACTGCTGTGGAGCTTGAGGAAGAGCATAAAATTTACCTTGATGCACTCTTGAAGGAACCAAATAATCTCTTGCACCTTCCGGACTCGATGCTGTCATTATTGGTGTTTGAATCTCGAGAAAATCATTTTCAATCATCTTGCTTCTAATGAAATTAATAATTTCAGATCTTAATATTATGTTCTTATGAAGAGTTTCTCTCCTTAAATCTAAAAACCTATATTTTAGTCTTATTTCTTCTGGATAATCAGGCTCGCCAAAAACTGGTAATGGAATATCATCTGAACTCCCAATTACTTCAAGTGTTTCGACATAGACCTCAATTTTTCCAGTTGGTAATACTTTATTAATTGTATCGTCTGATCTTTGTACAACTTTTCCATTAATTGTTATTACAGATTCATTTCTTACTTTTTCTGCTTCTTGGAAAGCGCTGCTATCTGGATCAAAAACTAACTGTGTTAATCCAAAATGATCTCTCAAATCAATAAACAAAAGACCGCCATGGTCTCTTTTTCTGTGAACCCAACCTGATAATCTAACTTCTTGATTTATATCTTCAGCTCGTAAGCCATTACAATTATGTGTTCTATATTGATGCATTTATCTTTTTTATCTTTTACGAATATCTTTAATACATTTTTATGAAGGACAAGAAAAGCATTATTCTGTATAAGTCATTAATGCATTATGTTAAAGACACAAATCACTTAATTGAATTATGTTCTAAATTAAATAAATCAAAATTTCTTGCTATCGACACTGAATTCATAAGAGAGAAAACATATTGGCCAAAATTGTGTCTTATCCAAGTTTTTAATGGTGAGGATAAGATTATTATTGACCCATTAGCCAAGGAACTAGATCTAAAACCTTTTTTTAAAATACTTATTAATAATAAGATAGTTAAGATTTTTCATTCTGGTAGACAGGATATTGAGATTTTCTATAATTTAACAAAAAAAATTCCTAAAAATATATATGATACACAAATTGCCGCTATGGTTTGTGGTTTTGGAGACTCTATAGGGTATGAGAATTTAATTTCTCAGCTTTTAGGAAGGAAAATTGATAAAACATCAAGATTAACAAATTGGTCAAACCGACCATTAAGTAAAAAACAGATTAATTATGCAATATCAGATGTAACCCATCTATTTGAAGCATACCCTTTAATTAGGGATAAAATAATTAACAATAAAAGAGAGGGTTGGTTTAAAGAAGAAATTAAGATTTTAATTTCAAAAAAAACTTATGACTTAAACCCTAATGAGTCTTGGAAAAGATTGAAATATAGAAATTTGAATAAAAATTCAATTGGTATTCTTGTTGAGCTAGCTAAATGGAGAGAAATCAAAGCACAGGAAAAAGATGTTCCTAGAGGTAACATAATAAGAGATGACGCAATTTATGAGTTATGTTCAGCTCAACCAAAGAATAAAGAAGATTTAAATAACTTGAGGTCTTTCAATAGAAAAAGGTCTTTAAAAAAAGAATTTACTGAAGAAATTCTTCAGCTCATTGATAAAGGAAAATCGATGAAAAAGGAAAAACTGCCAAAATTTAAACCTTTAAAAAGACTTCCTACGGGAATATCATCTAAAGTTTCTATTCTAAAGATTCTACTTGATAATATTTCGGAAGAATACGGTGTTGCTCAGAAACTAATAGCAAATAAAAACGATCTTCAGGAGTTAGTGCTTGATGATCAAGCTGATATTAAGACATTAAAAGGATGGAGATACAAAATATTTGGTAAAAAAGCTATTGATTTTAAAAATGGTAAAATATCTATAAAAATGAAAAATAATAAAGTGGTCTTAGAAGCCGAGAAATAAAGTTACCTTAATAAATCATTTATAAGAGGAATAGTTATTTTTTTACCCTTCTCTAAAGAAAACATATCAATTTTTTCAATAAATAAATTTATACCTTTATATGACCTTACCAGCCTAGACATTAAAAAATCAATAACATTTGGGTTTATTTTCAATTGTTTATCATTAAATATTTTTATTAATATCAATTCCATCAATTGATCATCTGGTTCTTTTATCTTGGCCTCAAGAATAGAATTTAATCTTGATTTTAAGTCTTCAAGGCTTAAATCAATTTCAGAAATTGATTTTCTTGAAGTCATTAATAGTTTCTTATTATTTTCTTTTACTAAGTTAATTATATGAAAAAGATCTTCTTCAGCTTTATCATGTTTAACCTTATCGATGTTTTCTAAGATCAAAATATCTGAATCTTCAAATCTATCCAATATATTTTGATAATCTCTATCAATATAAAAAGATTTATAATTACTAGCATTTTTGATTAAAATTTTAGATAAATGTGTTTTTCCAGAATAAGGTGGGCCGCTTATTAATCCAAAATTGATTTCGCCTTTTACCATTTTAACAATTAAATCAAATGCAAAGTTATTTGAGTCTGCAACTATGTAATCCTCTAAACCTAAAGAGGTTTTATTGGGCAGTTCAAAATAAAGTTGTTTAGAGTTTTTCATTTAAAAGCCATTAATAATTTTTATTTATTGAATTAACATTAATTAACCAGACCTTAAGATATGATATCCAAGATAAAATTGTTGAGATAGCAATAAGATAGGTTGTAATTCTATGAATTGATGTGGTTAGTTCGCTTAAAATCTGATTATTTAAGATAACTATAAATGTAATAACAATATAAAATATTTGGAGAAAAGTGTTTATTTTACTTATGATTAATGGCTCAATTCTGAGATTAGTTCCAAGCATCCAAGAAATTATTACTGCACCAAAAATGGCAATATCTCTAGAAACAATAATAATAATTAACCAAATTGGAACATAACCATTATATCCAAGCAAAACTATGGATGAAACAATTAAAAATTTATCAGCTATTGGGTCTAAATAACTTCCTAGTAAAGTTTGTTGATTAAACCTCTTTGCTATCAATCCATCTAATGCGTCAGAGACACCACTTATTAAAAAAAATATAAAGCCTAAAACATAATTTTCACTCAGAATCAACCAAACTATATATGGTGTTAGTAGGAGTCTTGAAATAGTTATAATATTTGGAAGATTCATTGTATAACTCAAAATAAATATTAATGGTGAACTGTTTAATTATATTAATCAATAATAAATTTCTTTTACAATAGGTTGGTCTTGAATAAAAAAAACTCTCCAATAACATATTCTTCTTCAGGAGTTGATATTGAAAAAGGAAATCAACTTGTGGAAGAAATTAAACCTATAATCAGAGAAACAAAAGTACCAGGTGCCGATATTAAAATAGGAGGCTTTGGTGGTTTATTCGATATAATGAAACTAGGATTTAATGATCCTCTTCTTGTGTCATCTACTGATGGAGTTGGAACAAAGCTTCTTCTTGCAATCGAAAGTAATAATGTTAGTGGCGTAGGAATTGATCTTGTTGCCATGTGTGTTAACGATTTAATAGTCCAAGGAGCACAGCCTCTTTTTTTCTTAGATTACTTTGCGACAGGAATTCTATCAAAAACAACTGCTAAAGAAGTTATAAAAAGCATTGCAGATGGATGTATTCAGTCTAAATGCGCATTAATTGGTGGAGAAACTGCAGAAATGCCAGGTTTTTACGATGATAATCATTTTGATTTGGCGGGATTTGCTGTAGGTGCAGTAGAGAGAAAAAAATTACTTCCAAAAGAGATTAAAGTTAATGATGATATAATTGGATTAAAATCATCAGGCGTTCATTCAAATGGATTTTCATTGGTAAGAAAAATCCTGGATATTTCAAAAACACAATTAGATTCTAATACTCCATTTAATGAGTCTACTTTTAGCGAAGAGCTCCTAAAACCAACAAAAATATATGTGAAAACTGTCTTATCCTTACTTAATAAGACTAACGCAATTAATGCAATTGCGCATATAACCGGTGGAGGAATTACAGAAAATTTACCAAGAGTTTTTGGTTCGAGTAAAGTTCAGGCAGAAATTTATAAAGATAGTTGGAAAAAACAAGATATTTTTCACTGGCTTCAAAATACTGGAAATATAGAAGAATCTGAAATGCTAAAGACATTTAATTGTGGGATTGGAATGATCTTGGTTGTTAATCCAAAAGAAACAAATAATTTGCTAAATGAACTAAAAGAATTAGGAGAAGAACCTTCATTAATTGGAAAAATAACTCATAATGAAAACCCAAACACCCTTGTAGCATATAAATAAAATGAAAGTAGCAATATTAATTTCTGGGCGAGGATCAAATATGGAAAGACTCGTTGAGTCTTGTAAAACCAATAATAAATCCGCAAGTGTCGAGTTAGTCTTTTCAAATAATGCTGAGGCTTCAGGCCTTTCTTTTGCAAAAAATAACGGCATAGAAACCTCTGTAATTGATCATAGAATTTATGAAAAAAGAGAAGACTTTGATCATGAATTAGATAAGAAACTTAGAGAGAATAATATAGATTTTATTTGTAATGCTGGTTTTATGAGAATTTTAAGTGAAGATTTTGTAAATAATTGGTTTAATAAGCAAATTAATATTCATCCTTCACTATTACCCAACTTTAAAGGGCTAGATGTTCATAAACGAGTAATAGAATCTAAAACAAATATATCCGGCTGTACGGTTCACCTTGTTAGAGCTGGTGTGGATGAAGGTCCAATAATTGGCCAAATTTCAACAAAAGTAGAAACTAATGATAATGAAGAAATATTATCAATTAAAGTTCTCAAGCTTGAGCATATTTTATATCCAGTTTGTTTAAAATTATTTTCTGATAACTTGATTCAAATCAATGAAGATAAGATAATTTACAGTATGGAAGCGATAAATCAACTAGATGAAATTAATGGAATATTGGATAAATAAAAGTATTTATGTAATCTCAGACTCATCAAAGAAATAGTTTATTTCTTCAATTGCTGTCTCGGAAGAGTCAGATCCGTGTACAGAATTTGCCTCGATTGATAAAGCAAACTGTTTTCTAATTGTTCCCTCTTCAGCATCATCAGGATTTGTAGCGCCCATGATTTCTCTATTTTTTAAAATTGCATTTTCGCCTTCCAAAATTTGAACAATTATTGGTGCTGAGGTCATAAAAGTAACTAAATCTTGAAAAAAAGGTTTTTCGGAATGTATTGAATAAAAACCTTCTGCTTGTTCTTTCGTTAATAAAATCTTCTTTTGCGCAATAATATTTAAACCAGAATCTTCAAAGTAAGATATTATCTTTCCAGTAATATTTCTTTTAGTTGCATCAGGCTTTATAATTGAAAGAGTTCTTTCTATAGACATTTTTACCTCATAAAATTTTCTTTAATCCATTTACCATTATCGTCGGATTTATAAAAGACTATATCTTCGAAATCCTCATTAATATCAAGATAATATTTTTTATATTTTTCTAATAAAGTTTTGTCATTAACATCAACAATTATAATTAATCTTTCAAAATTATTTATATTATCTGGTAGAAAGCCATCAATAGAAAAAAGTGACTCCGCTTTATAAGGATTTTCATTTTTAGTTGATAGATAAATTGGAATATCTATTTCATCAAAAATTTTATCATCTTCTGATAAATGAGGTAAAAAGGAATTTTGTTTATAAGTCCACAATTTCTCATCTATAACTGAACATTTTTCTTTATCTTGAAAAAGTAATAGCGACTTATAACCTTTTTCAAGAGACTTTTCTATTAAAGCAAAAAGTGTGTTTTCAACCTGTAATGGAGCCGTACTATAAAATATAATTTGCGTCACTTAGTTCTCATAGAACTTTTTGACAAAAGTATCTAATAAATGCACTCCAAATCCTGTTGCCCAACTTGTATTTGTTGATGTTTTCGGCATACCAGTAGCGGTTCCGGCAATATCTAAATGTGCCCAAGGAACCTTATTAACAAATCTTTGAAGAAATTGTGCAGCCGTAATTGACCCAGCTCCGCCCATCCCAATATTCTTCATGTCAGCAAATTTTGAGTTTATTAACTTATCGTAAGATTTACTAAGTGGAAAACGCCATACTTGATCGCCACTCTCTTCTCCAGCATCAATTAACTTTGAGGATAATTTGTCGTCATTTGAAAACAATCCTGCAATTAAACTACCTAAAGAAACAACCATTGCCCCCGTTAATGTAGCTAGATCAATCATAAGTTCTGGTTTGAATCTTTTTTGTGCATACCATAAGGCATCAGCAAGAACTAATCTTCCTTCGGCATCTGTGTTCTGAATTTCTATGGTTTGCCCTGACATAGATTTAATTATATCACCAGGTTTCTGAGCCTTACCATCAGGCATATTTTCCACCAAACCAACAATACCAATAGCATTAACTTTAGCTTTTCTCTTAGCGAGTGATAGCATTGTGCCAACAACTGCGGCAGATCCACCCATATCGCCAATCATCTCTTCCATTTTATTACTTGGTTTAATAGAGATACCGCCAGAATCAAAACAAACCCCTTTTCCTACAAAACAAATTGGTTTAGTTTTCTTTGCTTTATTTCCATTCCAATGCATTATCACTAATTGACTTTCTCTTTGACTTCCTTGACCAACGCCAACAAGTGAGTGCATTTTAAGGGTCTTCATCTTTGATTCGCCAAGAACTTCAATCTTTAAGCCGTGTTGTCGCAATTTCTGAATTCTTTGAGCATATGCTTTAGGATATAAAACATTACTGGGCTCATTAACTAGGTCTCTTGCGTAAAAAACACCATCAGAGATAGAGGTATATCTATTGAAGTCATTATTAAGTTTTGTATGATTATTTGAAGCAATCTCAATTAATGAAAGCTTATGATTAGTAAAATTTTTTGTTTTATATTTATTAAAAGAATATGAACCAAGAATTGAACCATAACCAAGTCTCATTATGTTTTCATTATTATTAATTTCTTTATCAATGATTACAGAAGTTTTGGTTTTTAATTTAGTTAATTCAGTAATTTTTCCGCCGATTTTCTCAAATTCTGACGCATTTAAGTCTTTCGTTTTATTTCCTAATCCACAAATATAAACCGTTTTTAGCTTGCTATCTTTTATACTATTTATTTCAATTATCTCATTAAGCTTAAACCCAAAGCCCTTATTTTCTATTGATTTTTTTATCTCTTCTATATGTTTATCATTAAGCCCTATATTTTTAAGTGCACTCTTTTTAGATAAGACAAGAAAAACAATTTCTGACATTTTATTTAGTTTCGATACAAATTTAACTTTCATTTATTTCTCCAAAATAACTAAAAACCTAACTATAACTTTTCTATGATAAGTAGTGTATAATCTAAGAGCAATGGCAAGTATAGATAAATATATAATTAAAAAACTTTTTGTTTCACTGGTGATCGTTTGTATCGCAATGTTGTCACTAGCGTGGCTTACACAAGTTCTAAGAATGCTCGATGAAGCAATCATTCGAGGAGCAAGTATTCCAGTATTTTTAAGCTTAACGATCTCAGTAATGCCAAACATTCTCTCTCAAATATTACCTTTGGCACTTTTTATTTCTACAGTTTTTGTATTAAACAATATGGGTAAAGATAATGAATCAATTATTATCTTATCATCAGGAATAAGTAATTTTAGAGTCCTAAAACCATTTCTTATATTCGCGACAATAACATCAATTTTACTCTTGGTATTATCATTATATTTAGCTCCTGCAGGTATGAGGTACTCAAAACTAAAAATGCATGATCTTAAAAATGATATTTCAAGTACTATTTTAAGGGATGGATTATTCTCTATGCCTGCAAAAGGTTTAACTGTATACGCTAAAAGTAAAGAGAGAGATAACTCAATAACTGGTGTTTTAGTTCACGATAATAGGGATCCAGAAAATTCAATCACATACACAGCTAAAAAAGGTTTATTTTTTAATGAAAATAATGAATCGAAACTAATTCTTATTGATGGAACAATTCAACATAAAAACTCCCTAAAACCTTCAGGAGGAATAACAACAGTTGAATTTGAAAGAAATGAATATTCATTTTCAGAATTTCTTCCTCAAAGTGAAATTTTTAATCTTGACTCAAGTCAAAGATTTTTAGGGGAATTACTTTTTCCTAAAGTAGATAATCCATATGTCGCAAAAAGGATTAATAATTTTCTAGCAGTTGGACATCACAAATTATCTCAATTACTTCATCCAATTGCCTTAATCCTTTTCGCATTTTGCTTCTTAATAAATAAAATTCAATCCAGAGTTACTCCAGCTTTAACAAATATATTAGCTGTTACATTTGGCTTTTTATTTCAAATAATCGATTTTTTCTTATTGGGATTTGCTCAATCAAGCTTAATTGGGGTAATTGCTTTGTATATATTGCCTTTATTATGTCTTTTTTCTGTTTTAGTTTTTTATAAAGAGAATTTTGGATTTTTAAGTAAGGCTTAAATTATGAATCTAACTAAAACGTTAGCTAAATACTTTTATAAGAAATATATAACTACATTGTTATATTCACTCGTTATTTCAATAGTATTTGTTTTTATTATTGATACTGCTGAACTTTCAAGAAGAATATCTAAGACGGGTGATGGGGATATTATTTTAGCTATAAAACTTGCTTTCTTTAAATTGCCTGAAATGGTATTTGAGATTTTCCCATTTATAGTATTATTTGGATCTTTAGTTACTTTCTATAATATGGCAAAAAGCTCTGAACTAGTTATTTTTCGTTCAAGTGGAGTTTCTATTTGGAAAATTCTTACCCCTCCTCTTTTAGTTGTTTCTATTATAGGATTATTTTTAATTTTTGTTTTACAGCCTTTTATTGCCTTTACATCTGCAAAATTTAAAGAACTTGAAGCAAGAAGTATAAGAGGTCAGGTCAGTTTAATTACTTTATCTGAAAATGGCCTATGGCTTAAAGAAGAAAACCTAGAGAATAATACATATTATATAATTCATTCTCTTGGTATGGACAAAAAATATGGAAACATTGAAAATGTAATTTTTTTTAATTATCAAGAAAATGGTAATTTATTAAGGAGAATTGATGCTGATAATGCTCAATTATCAAGAGGTAAATGGTCTTTATCTAATGCATGGATAAAAGAAACTGAAGAGACAGTTTATTATGAGAAATTTTCGATAAATACAAATCTTACTATCGACCAGATACAAGAAAATTTTTCTCCACCTGAAACTATTTCTTTCTGGAAACTGCCAAGTTTTATTGCAATTGCCGAGGAAGCTGGTTTCGCATCTCAAAGACATAAAACAAGATTCTTCAATTTAATTGTATTTCCATTTTTCTTGATAGCGATGGTTTTAGCCTCTGCACCATTCTCAATAAACTACATTAGAACAAGCAGGACTAATATTTTGATTTTTGGAGGCATTATAACTGGTTTAGTTGTTTATACATTATCAAGTGTATCGCTAGCTTTTGGATCGTCAGGAGCAATTAATCCTTTGCTATCAGCAATAATAACGCCCATTATTGCAATTACTGGATCAGTAACTATTTTGCTTTATACCGAAGAAAGCTAAAAATGGATAAATTATTTTTTTCCATATATTTTATTTTTTTACTATTAATTCCAATTAATGATCTTAAGGCTAATCAAAGCAATGAAAATATTCTTGAGGCTGATAAGATAGAATATATTAATGATAGCGGGAAAATTCTGGCAACAGGATCTGTTTTAATAATAAGGGATGGTTATAGGCTTGAAGCAGATAAAGTTTCTTTAGATCCTTCAAAGAATATTATTGAGGCTGAAGGAAATATAAGAATTAATGAAGGAAATGGCGGTCTTATTACTGCTTCAAAAATAAAAATCTCTTCAAATCTAAATGATGGAATTATTGAATTACCAAGGATAGTTACCAAAGATGGGACTGTCTTAGCTTCGGATTATGCAATTAGAAATAGTGGTAAAGCCACTATTCTCAGGAAAGGTTTATTTAGTCCATGTAAAAAATGTGAGTCAAATAATAGAAGGGTTTCATGGCAAGTTCGTGCAGATAGGATTATTCATGATGAAATTAATGGGAACATTGTTTATGAAGGCGCGAGATTTGAGCTCTTTGGAGTGCCTGTATTTTATATTCCAATTGCTGGACACCCTAGTCCAGACGTAAAAAGAAGAACAGGGTTCCTTGCTCCATCTCTAGTAAGTTCTGGAGATTTAGGAGTAGTCCTTAAGACACCTTATTTTATAAACCTTAGACAAGATTATGATTTAACAGTAACACCTTGGATTGTAACAAAAGGAGCATTTATTTTTGAAAATGAATGGAGACAAAAATTTAAAAACGGAATTATAAATTTTTATGGAATTTTAGCCTCTTTAAGTGACAACTTTAAAGTAAGAACAGTGAATATAAATAGTGATTGGCAATCGGTTATTAACTCACCCTTTAACACTAATTCAGAACTAGTGAGCTTAGGAAAGAAATTAGTTTTTGAATATGATGATAATAATCATTCTATTTCTAATGTTGAGGTTGCTCCCTTAGACGATCCACGCCCTTCCTCTATATCAAAAGCAATTGGCTATGACTATAGGGGTTCTTTTTCTGCAAGAGGGAGTTTTAATTTGAATGATTGGAATATTAATTTTGATGGCACTTTTGTTTCTGATGATACATTTTTACGAAGATTTGATTTAAATGATAAAACCGATATTATGTCTTCAATATCAATATCAAAAAATTGGAACAATCTCTCTCTGAATATAGAATCTAAGCATTTTACTCTTCTTTTACCTGAAAAGGAAGGCTCTGAGCCAATCATACTTCCAATTATTAATTTAAATTGGCAACCTAATTTCGAGTTTTTAGGTGGAAAATTCAATTTAAACTTCAACTCAGCTAATATAATTCGTAAAACCGATGGAAATACACAAAGAATTTCTATTAAAAGCTCATGGAAAAGAAATACTATTACAAAAACTGGACATTTAATTGATATGGGTGTCTTTTTAAGAGGTGATTTATATAGGTCAACAAAAAAATATATCCCAAATAATTCATCACGACTTCTTCCTTCAAACCGTTTTGGGGAGGACTTAAATATAGCTAGACTATTACCTAGTTATTTTTTGGAATGGAAATTTCCAGTTGTTTCTCCACATGGGCATACAATATTAGAGCCAATAGTTAATTTTACAATCGCACCAAATGACAAAGAGTATCTCAAAATCCCCAATGAGGACTCAATTGCCTTCGAATTAAATTCAGCGAATATTTTTTTCAATGATAGAATTCAAGGATTTGATAGATGGGAATATGGGAATAGAATAAATTATGGTATCCAGATTTCACATTTTTGGGGAGATAGAGTGGTTAAAGCTTTATTAGCTCAAAGTTACAGGTTTTCTGATCTAAGCTTCTCATACACAGGAAACGGTTTAAGGAAAGATTTTTCTGATTTAATTTTTGATTTATTTTATAAGCCAAATAAAAACCTTACGATTTCATATAGAGGCAGAATGAATGAAGATGACCTAAATCTCACAAGATCAGAATTTGATATTCAAGGAAATTATAAAAGATGGGGATTTAGATTAGGGCATGCTCATCTTGATGATGAGGAATATCTAAACTTAAAAGAACAGAAAGAACTTAGATTTGCTAATTTCATAAATATTAATCAAAATTGGCTTCTTCAAGCAGCCATAAGGTATGATGTAGAGACCAAAAAATCATTAAGAAATAGGCTTTCTTTTGTTTACATTGACGATTGTATATCTTTTGAATTAGGATTTAGAAGAAAATTTGCTGAATATCGTGATTTAAAGCCAACGAATTCTTTCATGGTTAAATTAAAAGTATATACTTTTGGCGGTGGAAATATTAATAGTTCAAAAAGACTTGATAGATTATGGGAAAGAGTTGAATAAAATGAATAAATTTTTTCTAAATTTTTTAATGCCTAAATTAATAATAATATATTTATTATTTCTACCAACTATTGTTTTTTCTCAAGATATACAAGCAATATCAGCAATAGTTAATGATGAAGTAATCTCGAGGTATGATGTCCAACAAAGGGTTCAATTAATTGTTTCAACTTCCGGAATAAAGCCCACAAAAGAAAATATATCTAGATTAGAAGTACAAGCCCTGCGTTCTCTAGTTAATGAAAAAATTCAACTACAGGAAGCAGAAAAGTTAGATGTTCCTTCTTCAGAGCAAGAAGTCGGTCTAATGTTAGAAAGAATAGCTAATGGCAATCAAATGTCTGGAGATGAAATTCTTGAATTAATTAATTCTCAAGGAGTTAGGCCAGATACCCTTCTAAATCAAATAAGAGCAGAATTATTATGGAATAAAATAGTAAGAGGAAGATATGGATCTTATGTTAATGTGAATGAGGATGAAATATCGATTGTTTATGACAGAACAATTGAAAGTATTGGAAAAGACCAATACGAGATATCTGAAATATTCTTAGGTTATGAGAATTCTTCTGAAGAAAGTGAAGCAGCTATACTTGCCAATAGGTTAGTTGAACAATTAAGATCAGGAGCTTCTTTTTCAGCTGTTGCGCAACAATTTAGCCAATCTTCAACTTCTGGACAAGGTGGCTATATTGGATGGGTGGCTGAAGGTCAATTAGATCAAGAAATTATAAATATTGTTAGAAACTTAAATAAAGAAGGAATCTCAAATCCTATAAATTCTTCTGGAGGTTATTATATTATCCGCCTTAATGATATTACTAAAGCTGGAGGAAAAAACCCATTAAGAAACCAGTATGACTTAATTTCAATCATCTTTAATAAAGACAATTCTGAAGATGCAAATAATTTTGCAAGGGAATTTATCTCTTGCAAAAGAATCGACACATTAACAGAAAAATATAATGAAAAAGAAGTTAATTATATTGGTAAGAGAATATTAAGTGACCTTCCAAACGATTTACATGAAGAATTATTAAATAAAGACGCTGGTCAAACTCTTAATATAAGAGAAATTGGAGAAAACCTTAATTTAATTTTAATATGCGATAGAAAAGATGATGTAGGTCTACAGATTTCAAGGGAAACAATAGAAGATAATATTTATTCACAGAAGATCGGCATGATGTCTAGGCGATATCTTAGAGACTTAAGACGAGATGCAGTAATTGAGTATAGATAATGCCATTAAATAAAGAACTTCCCATAGCAATATCAATGGGTGAACCTGGCGGAATTAATATTGAAATTATTTTAAAGTGTATCAAAAAAAAATTACCAGATTTTTTTCTTATTGCTGACCCAGATTGGGCTGCTAAATCTATAAAATCCTTAAATTATTTTACTAAAATTAATATTATAGAAAGTATAGAACATTGTTCAAAAGGACATTTAAATATCTTACCAACAAAAAATAAAGTTAAGTTTGGTTTTAAAAAATCATATTATCAAAATGTCCCCGCTATTATTGAGTCATTAAATCTTTCTATTAAATTAGCTAAACAGAGAAAAGTAGCGGGTATTGTTACTCTTCCAGTTATGAAAAAAACATTAATAGTTAATGGTTTTAACTATCCTGGGCATACTGAATATCTTGGTAAAGCATCAAATAAAAGACCTTTAATGATAATGTTAAATAAAAAGCTAAAGGTTGCAACGGTTACAACTCACATACCTATTTCCCAAGTGCCAAAAAAAATTACAAAAAGCAATCTAGAAAAAACTATAAAGGTTTACATTGAATCCTTGAAATTAGATTTTGGATTAAGTGATCCAAAAATAGCAGTAAGTTCATTAAATCCTCATAGCGGTGAAGAAGGAAAAATTGGAAATGAAGAGATTAAAATTATTAAACCTACAATTGATAAATTTATAAAACAGGGAAGTAAGATTAATGGGCCGAAATCGGCTGACACAATGTTTCATAAAGAAGCACTTAAAAACATTGATGCAAATTTATGTATGTTTCATGATCAGGCTTTGATACCAATTAAATCTTCAGATTTTTATGGCTCAATTAATTTTACAGCAGGTCTTCCTTTTATAAGAACTTCTCCAGATCATGGAACAGCTTTTGACATTGCAGGTGAAAATAAGGCAAATAGCACTAGCTTAGTTAATGCCATTAAATACATAAATTTGATTTATAATCAAAGAATGAAAAATGAAAAAAAAAAATGAAAATTCATTAAGAGAAATTATAAAAGAATACAATATAAGACCTAAAAAGAAATTAGGACAAAATTTTCTTCATGATAAAAATATAATTTCATCAATAATTAATAGGGCTAATGTAAAAGATGAAGATATAATTGAAATTGGGCCAGGACCAGGAATTTTAACAGAGAGTATACTTAAAAATAAAGCAAGATCACTTTTAGTTATAGAAAAAGATGATTCATTTGAAATAAATTTAAAAAAAATAAAAAACAATTACAAAGATAAGTTTGATTACTTAATTAATGATGTAATTGATTTTGATTTTAAAACATTGATTAAAAAAGATTATAAATTTATCTCAAATTTGCCATATAATATTTCTGTCCCTTTTATTCTTAAAATGATTAAAATTAGAAGAGTAATCCCCTGGAAAGAAATGATTTTAATGATTCAGAAAGAAGTTGCTGAAAGAATAACAGCAAATATAGGTACAAAAAATTACGGACGATTATCTATAATGGTAAACCTAAACAATGATGTGAAAAAATTATTAAATGTGAAGCCTTCGTCATTTATCCCAAGACCTAAGGTTGACTCAACAGTTATAAAAATTTCTCCTAAAAAAAAATACATAAATGTAAATAATGAAGTTTTTGAAAAAATTGTTAAAGTTTGTTTTAGCCAAAGAAGAAAAAAAGTGAAAAATAATTTAGATCAACTGAATATAAACACTATTTCATTGCTTGAATTATCAAATATTGATCCAAATATAAGAGCTGAAAACATTGATGTTGAAGGGTTTTTGAGAATTTCAAACAATTATGAAGAATTAATTAAAGAGAACCTCGAAGATTTTTGACAATTTTTTGGGTTTTAATTTGCCGATGACTTTTTAATCTTTCAGCATTAAGAATACTTATAATATCTTCAATTGTTTTATTAAAATCGTCGTTAACTAAAATATAGTCATATTCTGCATAATGACTCATTTCATCTGATGCCCTAGACATTCTTTTTTGTATAATCTCATCCTCATCTTGTTTTCTTTCCTTCAGTCTTCTTTCTAATTCCTTTATAGATGGAGGTAATACAAAAACCTTAACAAGATGATCTTTTGAATTATTCATGAGTTGTTGTGTTCCTTGCCAGTCAATATCGAAAAGTATATCTCTACCTTTATCTAAAATCTTTTTGACCGGTTTTTTAGGAGTACCATAATAATAATCAAAAACTTTTGCATATTCCAAAAATTCATTTTGTTCCTGCATAAATGCAAAATCATCATTATTTACAAAAAAATAATCTTCTCCATCAATTTCACCTGGTCTTGGCGGTCTTGTTGTATAAGATATTGATAGAAATAGCTCTTTATCCAATTCCAGAAGTTTTCTTGATAAAGATGTTTTACCTGCACCCGAGGGTGAAGATAAAACAAACATTAAACCTTTTCGTGTTATTTCATTATCATTTATTTCCATTAATTCTCATCATATCTTGAAAAAATAACAGATGCATTAGTTCCACCAAAACCAAAAGAATTTGACAGAACTACATCAACATTTTTTTCTTTGCTCATATGCGGTACAAGATCAAGTTTAGTGTCTATTGATAAATCATCAAGATTAATCGTTGCAGGTATAATATTATTTTTAATTGCCAAAATACTAAAGATTGCTTCAACTGCACCTGCAGCACCTAATAAATGTCCAATTGAAGATTTAGTTGATGACATAGATATATTATCAAGATTAGCTTTGAAAGCTCTTTCTACTGCCTTTAATTCAATTTCGTCACCCTTTGGAGTTGATGTTCCATGTGCATTAATATAAGAAAACTCATCGACAGCATGATTTGAGTCTTCTATAGCCATTACCATTGATCTGTATGCGCCACCTCCATCATCTGCGGGAGATGTAATATGATGAGCATCTCCAGAAACTCCATAACCCTTAAACTCTGCATAAATTTTAGCATTTCGTGAAAGCGCATGCTCTAAATCTTCTAAAACTAAAAAACCTGCCCCCTCACCCATCACAAATCCATCTCGAAGTCTGTCATAAGGTCTCGATGCTTTAGTAGGTTCATCATTGAAATTTGAACTCAAAGCTTTACATGCTGCAAATCCAGCAATTCCTACTGGACAAATTGCTGACTCAGCACCGCCAACTATCATAACATCAGCTTTACCTCTTCTTATCATCTCTGCGCCTTCACATATTGAATGCGTACCAGATGAACATGCAGTTACAGATGCTAAATTCGGGCCTTTAAAATTATTTCTAATGGATATTTGACCAGCAACTAAATTTATTAGCGCACCAGGAATAAAAAATGGACTAACTCGCTTAGGTCCTTTTTCATTTAAAGTTATTGATGCCTTTTCAATACTGGGTAAACCTCCAACACCGGAACCTACGCCAACACCAATTTTATTTGGATCAAAGTTATGGTTTTTAAGTAATGAGTCCTCTAATGCCATCTCTGCGGCTGCAACACCAAAAATAATAAAATCATCAACTTTTCTGAGATCTTTTGATGAAAACCATTCAGTGGGATCAAATGAATTTTCTAATGAATCTTGATCATTTTTTATTGGTACTTCGCAAGAGACTTTTGTTTGAAAATCAGAAATATCAAATTTACTTATTAGATTTGCACCAGATTTATTTTTAATAAGATTCTTCCAGGTAGATTTGATATCCCCGCCTAAAGGAGTTACAGCTCCTATTCCTGAAACTACTACTCTTCGCAACTTACAAGGCCCTTTAATTAAAAAGAATTATTATGTGTTAGAATTTATAAAATTTACTGCGTCACCGACTGTTTGAATGCTTTCAGCAGCGTCATCAGGTATTTCTATACCAAACTCTTCTTCAAAAGCCATTACTAGTTCTACAGTATCAAGGCTATCAGCACCTAAATCATCAATAAAGCTAGCGGAATCGGTTACTTTATCTTTTTCTACGCCCAAATGCTCAACAACGATAGCTTGAACTTTTTCTAATGTATTACTCATTTTACCCTCTTTTTTTATAATTAATAAACACAGTTAAATCAATTGTATGGGCTTTACCACATCACAAATAAATATTCAACCAGCACATTTAATTCGTATACAAACCGCCATTAATATGTATAGTTTGCCCAGTTATATAGCTTGATTCTTGACTGGCTAGAAAAATAATAGCAGAAGATAAATCTTTCGGTGTACCAATTCTATTCATAGGTATGGAATTAAGAATTGCATCTTTTCTTTTATCATCTAATTTTTCTGTCATGGGGGTTTCTATAAAGCCCGGGGCAATACAGTTAACTGTAATATTTCTTGTTGCTATTTCTTGAGACAAAGATTTTGTTAAACCAATTAATCCAGCCTTTGATGCTGAGTAGTTAACTTGGCCTGCACCACCTGTTACTCCAACAACTGATGAAATATTTATAATTCTTCCATATTTTCTCTTAACCATGCCTTTAGTAATTAATTTAAGAATAGTAAAGGTTGAATTAAGATTAACATTCAATACATCTTCCCATTCGTTTTCAGACATCCTAAGAAAAATATTATCTTTTGTTATTCCCGCATTATTTATAAGAATATCAATATGGCCCAAAAACTCATCAGTTTTTTTAATAAGTTCAGTAATTTCATCTTTTTTACTCAAATCACAAGCAACTACATAGCATTTCTTACCAAGTGATTTTTTAAGCGCATTAAGCTCTTCAAGGTTTCTTCCTGATATGCAAACCTCAGCATTGTGTTCAATTAAAACTTTTGCTATCTCTTTACCAATACCACCACTTGCGCCAGTAATAAGTGCCTTTTTACCTTCTAAATCAAACAACACTAAAATCTCTCATAAAGTTTTCTAAACTTTTTTTACTATTCAAAGTAAATCTTTGCAAGTTAGGAGCACTTCTTTTAGCTAAATTAGTTAAAACATTCCCTGCGCCGACTTCAATTATTGAAGTAACCCCTAATTCTTTAAACTTTTCCATTGTTTCACGCCATCTAACAGTAGCTGTTACCTGATTAACTAAATTATTTTTAATTGTTTCGATATCTTCTGTAGCATCAACAGTAGTATTTTGTACAATTGGAATAATCGGTTTATTTAGAACAATATTCATTAACTCATTTTTCATAATTTCTTTTGCATCATTCATAAGGTCACAATGAAATGGTGCGCTAACAGGCAATTCGATAGCTTTTTTAACTCCTTTTTCTTTCAAAAGTTTAATAATACCATTAACGGCATTTCTTTCACCGGAAATAACTATTTGACCAGGGGCATTATCATTTGCAACCTGGCAAACATTTTTTATTTCTGAAGAATTTATTGTTTTTCTAACTTCATCAATATCTAAACCTAAAATAGCTGCCATAGCCCCTTCTCCGCTTGGAAAAGAATTTTGCATTGCTTTTCCTCTTGATCTCAATAATTTTGCTGTATCAGTTAAAGAAAGCGCATTTAAAGCTGTAAGAGATGTATATTCACCTAAGGAGTGACCCGCTGAAATATTTGAAATTTTATCAACTGAGAACCCTCTTGAGTTTAAAATTTCTATAATTGCAATACCTATAGTCATAATCGCAGGTTGAGCATTTTCAGTTAAAATAAGCTCATCATCGGGCCCGTCAAAAATTAGTCTTGATAAGTTTTGATCCAAGGCATTATTTACCTCTTCAAAAATAACTTTTATTTCTGGAAAGCTATCAAATAAGTCTTTTCCCATACCAACATATTGACTTCCTTGACCTGGAAAAACTAAAGAATTCATAAGATTTTCTCCATAACTAATAATTGAATAACATAGTTCGTTAATACAAGCTTGCAAATTTATCTTTAATACATTAATGAATGCTTTAAATTTACTTTTTTGTAAGAGGTATTATGTCGTATTACGAACATGTTTTTATAGCTAGACCAGAAGTTGCTCCACAACAGGTCGAAAATATAGTCGAGAATATCAAGAAAATTATTTCTGAGGATGGTGGAGATACCGTTTACACAGAATACTGGGGCTTAAAAAGGCTAGCCTATAAAATAAATAAAAGTGAAAAAGGGCATTATTCTTTGTTAAGAATTGATGGCAAAAGCTCAACAATTAATGAGATAGAAAGAATACAGAAACTTAATGAAGACATACTAAGGTTTATTACTATAAAAACTGAAGAAATCTCAAAAGAGCCATCTGTAATGTTAAAATCATCCGAAAAAAAAGATGTTTACTAATATAAGAGAATTAAAATGAAAAACTTTTTACCCGACATAACGCAAATACCTATTAGAAGTCCTTTTTTGAAAAGAAAAAAATCTTGCCCTTTATCTGGGGAAAACTCACCTAAAATTGATTATAAAAATACTAAACTTCTTAAGAAATATCTTTCTGAAAGAGGAAAAATTATCCCAAGTAGAGTGACATCAGTATCAGCGAAGAAACAAAGAGAATTAGCACAGGCAGTCAAAAGAGCAAGATTCATGGCTCTTTTACCTTATAAAATGGATTAATTATGGAAGTCATTTTACTTGAAAGAATAGAAAAACTTGGACAAATGGGTGATGTAGTTAAAGTCAAAGACGGCTTTGCAAGAAACTTTTTATTGCCACAAAAAAAGGCTTTAAGAGCTTCTGAAAATAATTTAGCCTATTTTGAAAAAGAGAGAGTTACATTAGAGGCAAATAACCTCAAACAGAAGCAAGAAGCTGAAGTTGTCCTAGAGAAATTAGATAATTTTAATCTAATTATAATTAGACAAGCTGGTGAAACGGGCCAATTATATGGGTCAGTTAATACAAATGATATTAAAACTACTTTAGGTGAGAATGGTTTTATTGTTGAAAAAAATCAAATTACATTAGATAAACCTATTAAAGAGCTTGGTAAACATAATGTCTCAATCAAATTACACCCTGAAGTTCAAGCAATAATTTCTGTAATTGTATCTCGAACTGACGCAGAAGCAGAAATACTTATAAAGGGTGATGAAATTAAAGTAGAAAATAATGAAATCTTAACTGAAGAAGATACAATTAATATCGAGGAAGTTTTTGAAGATGGAGCTGTACCAGAAAATATTGGAGAAGAAATAAAAGATGCTTCGGAAGAAGTTGAAGACGGAAAAGATGCTGAAGAAGTTAATAATGAAATTATTTCTGAAGCTAATAACTCTGAAGAAAAAGAAGAAGATATTTCTTAAGAATATTATTAATTAAATTAACTATATATTTTAATCATTTAATTCATTTAACCCCGATATTCACATTTATCCACAGTTTTTTTTCTTGGGTTATTTGCTTTTACTGATAAGTTAAACAAATGAACACTTCAACTCCTTACCTTGTTAATGAAGACGAAAACTCTGAGGGTAATTCACTAGAGCTACCTCATAATATTGAAGCTGAACAACAGCTTTTAGGTGCGCTAATAAGAAATAATGATCTAATTGAAAAATGTAATAATACAAGACTAAATGGAGAACATTTTTACAATAAACTTCATGGAGAGATTTATGAAAAAATAAACAAGTCTCTTTCAACTGGTAAAACTGCAAATATAATTTTTTTGAAAACTTTTTTCGAGAATGATGAGGAATTTGACTCTGATCAATATTTTGAACAACTTGTTATAAATGCTGCACCGGGTCCTGCAATCGAACAATACTCATCATTAATTTATGATCTTGCCTTAAGGCGAGAATTAATTAATACAGCAGAATTTCTTCAACACTCTTCATTCGATTTAAGCCAAGAAGACATAACAGCAAATGATATTATCGAAGAAACAGAAAGTAAATTATTTCAAATTGAAGTTTCTGGAGATGCTGAGCAAGGATTCGAGTCCTTTGAAAAAACTTTAACTGAGTCATTAACAACTATAGAATCCGCTTATCAATCATCAGGTGGTTTAGCTGGTTTATCAACAGGCTTTAAAGATCTAGATAAAGCTTTAGGCGGTCTACAAAAATCTGATCTAATTATTCTT
The DNA here is from genome assembly GCA_045565415.1 of Alphaproteobacteria bacterium. Lineage (GTDB taxonomy): Bacteria > Pseudomonadota > Alphaproteobacteria > MED-G09 > MED-G09 > AG-430-B22. Next base: position 40,385 of record JBJLFK010000042.1, read on the forward strand.
GCTGGAAGGCCTGCTATGGGAAAAACTTCATTAGCTACTAATATAGGATTTAATGTTGCAAAGAAATTTTCAGAAACTCTACAAAATGATGAAGTAAAAACAGATAAAAATGGAAATATTATCTCTGATGGAAGCGTTGTAGCTTTTTTTTCTTTAGAAATGTCTGCCGAACAACTAACAACAAGAATTGCTGCAGAACAATCAGGTATAGAATCTAATGAATTAAGAAGGGGAAATATTAAGGAAGATCAATTTATGCATTATGCTAGAACAATAGCCGACTTAAAGTCTGTTCCTTTTTATATTGATCAAAGTGGTTCTATACCAATTGGAGTTTTAGCTACTAGAGCAAGAAGATTAGCAAGAACTTTAAAAACAACCAAGAATCAGGAGCTTGGATTAATTATTGTTGACTATATTCAATTAGCAACAACATCTTCGGGAAAATATCGAGATAGTAGGGTTCAAGAAGTAGCAGAAATTACACAAGGCTTAAAAACCTTAGCAAAAGATCTTGATGTACCAATTATTGCTCTCTCTCAACTTTCAAGGCAGGTTGAATCTAGAGATGATAAAAGACCTTTATTATCTGATTTAAGAGAATCTGGTGCAATTGAACAAGATGCTGATATTGTGATGTTTGTATATAGAGATGAATATTACTTACAAAACAATCAACCTCCTCCAGGCACTGAACAGCATACTTCATGGTTAGCAAGAATGGATGAAGTTCATGGAAAAGCTGAAGTTCTAATAAGGAAACATAGACATGGACCAACATCAAATGTCCAATTACAATTTGAAGAAAGGCTAACAAAGTTTTCTGATCTTGCGAGAGAAAACTATTTACCCGAAAGATTTGAATAAGTGATTACAATAACTAAAAATATTGGAAAAGTTGCAATCTTATTTCTTAACAATACTGGTCACTTTTTTATTTTTTTTACAAAAATATTACGATCATTTTTTAAACCTTGGTATTTTAAAAATATTATTAATCAAATGATTTTTATAGGTTATTTCTCATTACCTGTGGTTTCCTTGACATCGTTTTTTACAGGCGGTGCTCTAGCCCTGCAGATATATTACGGAGGAAACCAATTTAATTCTGAAGCTATTGTTTCTTCAATTGTAGCATTAGGTATAACAAGAGAATTAGGACCAGTTCTAGGTGGTATAGTGGTTGCAGGAAGAGTTTCTTCCGCGATTGCAGCTGAATTAGGGACCATGAAAGTTACAGAACAAATAGATGCATTAAAAACTCTTTCGGCTGACCCAATTAGTTACCTTATTGTTCCTAGAATAATTTCTGGAATCATCATGTTACCTATCTTAATTATTTTTGCCGATATCATTGGTATTATGGGTGGATGGTTTATAGGAACACAAAGCTTAGGATTTAATGGAAGTGTTTATATTCAAAACACAATTGATTTCCTTGATGCCAACGATATAAGCTCTGGATTAATCAAAGCTTCTTTTTTTGGATTTATAATTACTATAATGGGTTGCTATCAAGGCTTTAATTCAAATGGTGGTGCACAGGGTGTAGGAAAAGCAACTACAAATGCAGTGGTATCAGCTTCTGTTCTTATACTGGCTTCTAATTACATTATGACTAATCTATTTTTTGCTTCTTAAAATGATAAAAATAGAAAACTTACATAAATATTTTGAAGATAAAAAAGTTTTAAATGGGGTAAATCTTCATATAAAAGAAGGGACATCTTCTGTAATTATTGGTGGCTCGGGTACTGGTAAATCTGTTTTAATTAAATGTATTTTAGGCTTATTAACTCCTGAAGAAGGCAGAATATCAATAAAAAATAATCTCATTTTTGAAAATGGTAAATTTAAAAAAAATAATAAAATAAAAATTGGCATGCTTTTTCAAGGCGGTGCTTTATTTGATAGCCTCCAAATATGGCAAAATGTTAGTTTTTATAATATTCAAAATGGTAAAAACAAAAAATTTTGCTTAGAAGATGCAATTCTTAATCTTGAAAAAGTTGGATTAAGTAAAGATGTTGCTAGTTTATATCCTTCTGAATTATCTGGGGGAATGCAAAAAAGAGTTGCTTTAGCAAGGGCTATTTCTATTAAACCTGATATTATATTTTTTGATGAACCTACTACTGGTCTAGATCCAATTAGTGCTGATGTTATTAATAAACTGATAATAGAAAAGGTAAGAGATATTGGCGCTACTTCTCTTACAATAACCCATGATATGTCTAGTGCTAGAACAATATCAGATAAAATTCATATGCTTCATAAAGGTGAAATTATTTGGGAAGGAAATAAAGATACAATTGATAGCACTGATAACCCATTTGTAGTTCAGTTTATAAATGGTTTGTCTGAAGGGCCAATAAATTAAAAGAACAATTATCTAGTAATTTTAGTAATAAAGATTTATTTATGTAAGTCGATATTTGGGAAAATGATGGAAACTAATGTAATCGATTTAATTCTAATCTTTTCGATTGTGATTTCAGGTTCTTTGGCTTTGTTTCAAGGTTTTTTTAGAGAACTTCTTGCCTTACTTGGCTGGGTTGTAGCATTTGTAAATATAAAAATCTTCTTTGCTAGTCTTTCAAAATCACTAGTTATGTTTATAGAAAATGATTCTTTAAGAGATATAGTCGTTATATCAACTATCTTTATTCTCACTTTAATTATTTGGAGAGTAATCTCAATACCAATACTTAAAATTTTTAAATCAACATCTATTGGGTATTTAGACAAATTACTTGGATTTTTCTTTGGAGTATTTAGAGTTTTTGTTCTGGCCTGTATAATTTATATATACACATTAATGCCTAATGAAAAAAAGGATTTTCCTGAATACACTAAAGATTCAAAAATACTTCCTTTAATTGAAAACCTATCGGTTAGGCTTACAGATAATTTTGAATTTTTTAATAAAACTGAAATGCAGGATATAATTAAAAACGATAATAAAAATGAAAGCATTGAAAACAAATAAAAAATCATCGTTTATTAAAGATGATAAATTACATGAAGAATGTGGTGTTTTTGGTGTATACAATCATGAAGATTCAGCTGCACTAACCGCATTAGGGCTTCATGCTTTACAACATCGTGGTCAAGAGGCTGCAGGAATAGTAACTTTTGATGGAACAAAGTTTATATCTGAAAGACATCCTGGATTAGTAAGTGATAACTTTACAAAAACTTCTGTAATAAATCGATTGGTTGGAAATAGCGCTGTTGGACATAATAGATATTCAACAACAGGCGCTACCATTCAAAGAAATATCCAACCTTTTTTTGCAGATTTATGGGGTGGAGGATTTGCAATAGCTCATAATGGAAATATTACAAACGCATTATCACTAAGAGATGAGCTCATTAGAAAAGGTTCAATCTTCCAATCAACCTCAGATACAGAAACTATCTTGCAATTAGTTGCTAGATCTGATGCAGATAGAACATTGGATCGCTTAGTTGATGCGTTAATGCAGATTTCAGGAGCATGGGCATTAGTGATGCTAACTAATAAAAAATTAATTGGTGCTAGAGATCCTTTTGGAATAAGACCTCTCGTTTTAGGAGAGTTAGACGGCGCAAAAATATTAGCTTCAGAAACTTGTGCACTTGATATTATTGGTGCAAAATTTATACGAGAAATTGAACCTGGTGAAATCATTGTAATTACAGAAGATGGCTTGGAGAGCATTAAACCTTTTCCAAACGCAAGATTGCGTCCTTGTATATTTGAGTACATCTATTTTTCAAGACCTGATTCCATGTTAGATGGGAAATCTGTTTATGAATGCAGAAAATCATTTGGAAAAAATCTAGCTAAGGAATGCCCAGCTAACGCCGATGTTGTTGTTCCAGTTCCTGACTCGGGTGTTCCAGCAGCTTTAGGATACTCCGAAGAATCAAAAATACCTTTTGAATTATCAATAATAAGGAACCATTATGTAGGAAGAACATTTATTCTGCCAACACAGTCAAATAGACAATCATCTGTAAAACTTAAACATAATCCTGATAGAGCCTCAATAAAAGGTAAAAGCGTAGTTTTAATAGATGACAGTGTAGTAAGAGGAACAACATCAGTCAAAATTGTTGAATTAATGAGAGAAGCTGGAGCATCTGAGATACACATGAGAATAGCCTGCCCTCCAATAAAGTATCCCGATTTCTATGGAATAGATACTCCAGAGACCGAACAATTATTAGCTTCAAATAAAAGTTTAGATGAAATGTGTAAATATATTGGCGCTGACTCACTAGGTTTCCTTTCATTAGACGGTTTATATCAGTCAATGGGATATAAAAAAGGAAGAAACAATGATAGTCCAGAATATACTGATCATTGCTTTACGGGAGACTATCCTACAAATCTTAACGATTACAAAAGCGAAAAGATTCAAGAACAACTTTCTTTATTATCTGAAAACGAAAGTCAAAATTAGTTAATGATTAAAGATTATAAAGATAAAATTGCTCTTGTTACTGGTTCGTCAAGAGGATTAGGAAAATATTTATCAATCGAATTAGCAAAAAAGGGTTTTGAAATAATATTAGTTGCACGAACAGTTGGTGCACTTGAAGAGCAATATGATGAGATAATTAAGCTTGGCTCAAAATCAACAATTGTTCCGTTAGATCTTAGTGAAAATGATTCAATTGATAAATTAGGTTTTGAAATAAATAAAAAATGGGGAAGATTAGATTTACTTGTTTCTAACGCAGCAATAACTAATGAGTTAACTCCATTATCTCATCTAAAACCTGATATTTGGGATAAAGTGATAAATTTTAACTTAACATTAAATTATCGTTTAATTAGATCTTGTGAACACCTTCTTAAATTATCTAAAGATGCAAAATGTTTATTTATACTTGATAAAGAGACAAAAGAAGATAAACCATACCATATCCCTTATTCAGTAAGTAAAGCTGGACTAGAAAAAATGATCTCTATATGGGCTAAAGAGGTATTAAAAGACAACATTAATATTCATTATTGCTTTGCACCAAGAATGAATACTTTCTTGAGAAAGACAATTATTCCTGGCCTTAATAAATCAGACTTCAATAACCCTGAAGAAATATCTGAAATAATTATAAAAAATTTATTGAAGTCTAATAAAAAAGATAAAAATCTTATTGAAATTTTATGTTAATTTTTTTTGTAAGGATTATCAGTCTTTTTATATACTATTTTAATTGGTATACCGCTTAGAGAAAACTCTTCGCGAAGATTATTAAGTATATATCTTTTATATGAATCTAAAACTGCTTTTGGTTTATTAGTAAAAATAGCAAAATAAATGGGATTTGAATTTATTTGAGTAATATATTTAAAACGCACCTCTCTTCCATTATCAGTTGGATGAGTATGGGTTGAAGTTACTTTATCTAAAAAAGAATTAAGTTTATGTGTTGATATTTCAACAAAACTTAAATTATGCATTTGTAGAACTGTTTTCATTAATTCTTCGACTCCATGACCGCTTTTAGAGGAAATAAAAAACTATGGATGCCCCTCTAAATTGTGATAGAGATTTAGATACTTTATCAAAAATTTTACTTTTAGAATCCTTCTTATCCTTTATTAAGTCCCATTTATTAATGGCCAATATGAATGGTTTTCCCTTTTCTTCCATATAATTTGATATTATTAAATCTTGTTTATCAAAGCCGATAGAGGCATCTATCATAAGAATTGAAATGTCGGAAGCATCAACTGATCTTAAGCTACTTTTAGAAGATTTCTTTTCTAATTCATCGCTAATTTTTGATTTTCTTCTTAAACCTGGTGTATCAATAATGATGTAATTATTTGTTTTCCATTGGAATTCTTCTGATATTGTATCACGAGTTAAACCAGCTGTTTCTCCTACAAGCTGTCTGTCCTCTTTGAGTAAAAAATTTGTTAAAGTAGATTTTCCAGAATTTGGACGGCCTAAAATAGAAATTTTAATTTTATTATCTTCTTTTAATAAACCTGATTCATCCTCTACATCCTCGTAATTGAATGATTCATAAATTAATGATTTAAGGTATTGAATACCCCTATTATGTTCAGCAGATATATTTATTGATTCTCCAAAACCAAAAGAATCAAACTTTAAGGCTTCCTGATCTTGTTTTACTGTTTCACATTTATTAGCTACTAAAAATATCTTTTTTCCGCTCTTGCGAACCAATTTTGTTAAAAATAAATCATCAGAAGTTATTTCAGAACGAACATCAACAAGAAAAAGTATAGCATCAGATTTTTTGATTACTTTTTTGGAAGTCTCTTTAAGTATTTTTGATAAATTTTTCTTGTTAGTTTCTTCTAATCCCGCTGTATCAATTAATTCTATATTAAGACTTCGGTCAGTATATTTTTCAATTATATAATCCCTAGTAACTCCCGGATTATCAGCAACAATAGCCCTATTTTTTCCTATTAATCTATTAAAGAGTGTAGATTTACCAACATTTGGCCTTCCAATAATTGCTATAGTTTTGACCATAACACTATAACTTAAGCTTAATTATAAGCTGAAAGATCTCCATTATCGTTTAAAATATAAACAGTATTATTTACTACTAAAGGCGGTAAATAGCTAGATCCAGATATTTTATCAGAATTTAAAATCTCACCATCATCCGGGGAAACCCAAATTGCTTTACCTTCCGATGAAATTGCTAGTAATTTACTTGAAACCATAACTGGCCCACTCCACTGGATAGGGTTTTTCTTCTTCTCTTCATTCCTATACTGCTCTAATTGTGTAACCCAACGAATTTTTCCTGACCTTTTGGATATACATACTAACTCTGCATTAGATGTTAAAACAAATAACCAATCACCTGAAAGCCAAGGCGTTTCTGTGCTCGACATATCAATTGTCCATACTCTTTCGCCAGTTGAAATATCAATAGAAACCATTCTACCTGCATGACTAACACTAAATAATTGACCATCATCAATGATTGGTCGTGCTGTTATAGAATTAATTTCGGAAAGTGAAGTAGATGAGCCTGTTCTTGATAAAGAGTCACTCCAAATAACTGATCCGTTTAATGGTCTTATTGCATAAATTTCTCCGGAAGAATAAGGAACAAATATTAAACCATCTCCTACAGAAACTGAAGTTGATGATAAAATTGTTGCTGACTCTAATATTCCTCTATGTGTCCACATTACTTCGCCTGAATCCTTATCTACTGCGAAGAGTTGATTATCATGTGTCATAACAAAAACAAGATCTTGAAAAACTATTGGTGAAGATCTACTAGGAATCCTCATATTCAATTCCCATAGCATTTCACCTGAATCAGCTAAGAACGCATATAAATATCCAAATCCAGTTGAGGCATAAATAACTCCATCAGAAAATGATAACCCCCCACCAAAACCTTCTCTTTTATTTTCTTTTTTTATAGCAAGGTTGTTATTCCATATTCTTTTTCTTTTATTTATATCAAAGGCTTGAATTCTTGAATCTGAAGATAAAGAAAAGACCTTATTATCAGCTATTATTGGCATGGATATCAAATAAGCCATTTTTGTTGAACCAGTTCCTATCTTCATATTCCATTTTCTATTTAGAGAAGTTGGTCCAGATAAGTTTTCTAATGCATTATTAAGTGATCCGCCAGGGTATAGCCAATCAGAGTTTGTTTTTTCCTGCGGTAAAGCAATATTGCTTTGAAGTGTTTGAGGATCAGAAACAAGATTTTTTCTTAATTTAAGAATTGATATTCTATCACCCTTTATACGGTCTTTATCAATATCGCTTCCACCAAAAAAGTTTGAGGACCCACACGAACTTAATAAAGGTAAAATTATCAAAATTGTAATTAATCTATTCATATTATTTAACATTATCATAACTTAAAATTTGTTCAGAAAATATTTTCGACCTTGAGGCGATATTCCTTGGAGAAGATGCGTCATTCGCAATTTCACTAAACTTTTTTGATGACTCTTGATATCTATTATCCCTGTAATAAGCCAAAGCAATAATTTCCTTTGCATAAAAAGAAAAGGGACCTGTGGAATTTAAGATACTAGATAATTTATCTTCAATATTGGTAATCTCAGCATTATCAAGCATAATATATCCTGATTTTAAAATAGCAAAATCGTTAATTTTTTTTGAAAGATTTTTATCTTTTGCTGCTTTATCTAAATATTCTAATGCCAAGACTTTGTTGCCTTCTTTAACTGCAATATTTGATAAATTAAACAAAGAAAGGCCAGAATATCCATTAGATTCATTTACTAATGACTCAAAAATATCAATTGCATCATTGTTATTTTCACTGTCTAAAACTGCTAGTGCTTTTTCATATTGATCAGATGAATTTTCGGAATTTTTGTATCCTAAATATTTAGAAAACTCATAACCTCCAAAAGACATTATAATAATCAATATTACTGCAATAAGGTATAAACCAAATCTATCCCATAAAGCTTTAAGTTGCTTCTTTCTTAATTCTTCTTCAATTTCATTTTCTAATGGTTCTGACATAACCTTCTCCAAACTATAAAGGAAATTAGAGGTAAAAATATGTTATAACAAGTTTATGTTTATATTTAAATTAATAAGATATGCAATGGAAATGCAATTAATTGTTCTATTAACTATATATTGTAAGTTATTTAATATAGACAAAACATCAAAACAAATTGGTTTACTATCCAGAATGCTTGGCCCAAAACTAGGTATTTCGAAAAGAGCTAATCAAAATTTATTGGACGCAATACCAAGCTTAAATAAAAGTAAAAGGTCAGAAATAATAATAGATATGTGGGAAAATTTAGGAAGAACTTCAGCAGAATTTATTAATATAAAAACACTCATCAAAGAAAATAGCAGAATAAATATTAAAGGGAGGGAGATCTTAGAAGCAAATAAAAATAATGGAGTAATTTATGTATCTGGCCATATAGCAAATTGGGAAATTATTCCCATAGCAATAAAAGAGGTAGACCATCTAGTTGGTGCGGTTTTTCGTGAATCAAATAATTATTTTTTTAATAAATGGATGATTCAACAAAGAAAACTAATAACAGAACATCAATTTCCCAAAGGCCCCACTGGAACTAAAGAGATATTAAATTTTTTAAAAGATAATGGAAGCGTAGCTATGTTAGTTGATCAAAAACTATCTAATGGAGTAAAGGCTAATTTTTTTGGCCTAAAAGCTATGACTGCCTCAACACCCGCGTCACTTTCATTAAAATATGGATACCCTGTGATACCCATTAAAGTAAAAAGAAAAGATGGAGTTAATTTTGAAATTGAATTTTTCGATAAAATTGAAATTGATACAACAGGAAATATTGAAATTGATATCCTTAATTTTACGAATAAAATTAATTTATTTTTAGAAAAAATTATTTCAGATAACCCTAAAGAATGGCTCTGGCTACATAATAGATGGGATAAAAGATTTAATTAGTATCAGATAACATACCTTTTAATGAGCTATCAGCATCAAAATATGGCTCTTGTTTATCAACTGACCAATATTTTAATTCATTTATGGTTATTCTTTTTTTTGTGACGGCACAAATTACATATTCACCTCTTTCTAGAACTTGAAAATTACCATCACCGTATATTAATTTTGCTTCGTTATTCATAATTTATTTATCTTTTTTAAGACTAACCTTTATCTTGTCATTTTTATAAAAATTTATCATTAATTCATCATTCATTTTCAATTTTTTAGAATCAGTAACTATCTTTGAATTCTTATCCTTTATAACAGCAAAACCTCTTTTAAGCACACTGTTGTAACTCAAAACATCCAGCATTCCTGATTGAAGTTGGAGCGAATTAATCTTACTTTCAATAATATTCGAAGCAGATTTAAGCAATCTATGTGAAGCATTCAAGTGCATATCTTCTGACTTATCAAAATTTCTAATCAAATTATTAATCTTTAAATGCTCAACCTTTCGTATGAAAATATCCTTATAACTTTTTATCATTGAAACAAGAGATATATTAAGGATTGAGCTTGTCTTATTAAATCTTAAATTATAATTTCTTAATAATGTATCTAATTTAGGTAAAGCCTTATCTATTAATATTAATGATCTCTTTTCATAATCTAACTTGTTATTTATGTAATTTTTTATTCTTTCAAATAAATCTTTAGTCGAAACTAATAAATCTCTTCTTACTGGTACTGCCATTTCTGCAGCTGCAGTTGGGGTTGGAGCCCTTAAATCCGCAACTAAATCAATAAGTGTTGTATCTGTTTCATGGCCAATTGCTGAAATTATAGGAATTTTTGATTCAAAAACTTTACGAACTAACCCTTCATCATTAAAACCCCATAAATCTTCAACACTTCCTCCACCTCTAGCAATTATAATAACATCTGGTTTTTCTAAATTACTTTGCTCAAGCAAATGAAATCCTTCAATAGCATCTATCACTTCCTCGGATGATGACTCTCCTTGAACCTTTACAGGCCATAATGTTATATTAACGGGAAACCTATCATGAATTCTATGAAGAATGTCTCTTATTACAGCTCCAGTTGGACTAGTTATCACTCCAATTCTTCTAGGTAAAAAAGGAATATTTTTTTTATGATCATCATCAAATAGCCCTTCTTTTAATAGTTTATCTTTTCTTTTTTCTAGCAAGGCCATTAAAGCGCCAATGCCAGCAGGTTCCATATTTTCTATTATAATTTGATATTTAGACTGACCAGAATAAGTAGTTACTTTTCCTATGCAAACAACCTCTAATCCTTCCTCAGGAAGAATATCTAATTTATTCACATTACCTTTCCAAACAATTCCTGATATTACAGAAGCATCATCTTTCAAGTCTAGGTAGATATGTCCTGAATTAGGCTTTGAAACCCTACCTATTTCAGCTTTTATTCTTATATAATCAAAATTATCTTCAATTATTCTCTTAATAGAATTAGAAAGTTCAGAAACGGTATATTCAAGACTATTTATTAAATTATCATTCATTATGTAGCTTTTTTTTATTCTAAATTAACTTATAATACTTCAAAATCAATATAATATAATTAACATGAATATACTTTTAATAGGTGGTGGTGGAAGAGAGCATAGCATAGCTGAGGCTCTTTCAAAAAGTAATAAAATTAATGAGCTGCACTGTATACCTGGAAACGCTGGTATAGAAAAAATTGCAAGATGTCATAATTATGATATTTCAAATCAACAAGAAATTTTAAAATTTTGTGAAAATAATAATATTGATATTATTTTTATAGGACCAGAAATTCCTCTTGTCGAAGGTCTAGCTGACTATCTTAATAGAAATAATTTTTTTACCTTTGGGCCAAATCAAAAAGCTGCTCAACTCGAAGGATCAAAATCCTTCACAAAGGATATATGTAAAAAATACAATATTCCTACCGCAAAATATAAAACTTTTTCAAACGCAAAAGACGCTCTTGATTATATCGATAACCACCCAATACCGCTTGTAATTAAAGTGGATGGGCTTGCAGCGGGTAAGGGAGTAATAATTGCAGAGACAAAAGATCACGCTATTAATTCAGTTAATGAAATATTTTCTGGTAAATTTGGAAATGCTGGAGATGAAATTGTCATTGAAGAATTTCTAGATGGCGAAGAGGCAAGTTTTTTTATTATTTCAGATGGAAAATCTTTTATACCCTTAACATCGGCACAAGACCACAAAAGAATTGGAGACGGAGATACTGGGCTTAATACAGGTGGTATGGGGGCATACTCACCTGCACCGATTATGAATAAAGATTTAGAGGAAAAAACAATAAATAAAATTATCAAACCTACAATTAAAGCTATGAATGATTATGGATCACCTTATGTCGGAATATTATATGCTGGTTTAATGATAAAGAATAATGAGCCTAAGTTAATTGAATATAATGTTAGATTTGGCGATCCAGAGTGTCAGGTAATAATTCCTAGACTTGAAAATGACTTAGTTGATTTACTAATCAATGTTAAAGAAAAAAGTCTTGATAATTATACTTTACAATGGAAAGAAAATTTTGCCATTACGATAGTTTTAGCGGCTAAAGGATATCCTGAAAGCTATGAAACTGGCGATGAAATTAAGGGATTAGATACAATAGATAGCATAGATGATGTAGAAATATTCCATGCAGGTACTAAAAACAAAGATAATAAAATTGTAACTTCTGGAGGAAGAGTCTTAAATATAAATGGTTATGGAAAAAATTTAGTTGATGCAAAAGAAAAAGCTTATAATCTTGTAAAAAAAATTAACTGGCCAGGTTATTATTACAGGAAAGATATTGGCTGGAGAGCATTAAAGGAATAAAAATGAATACAGAAGAGGAATCATCTACAGAAAAATTTACTGGTACAATGCAAGTACAGGAAAAACTTAAAATTCCTGAAAAAAAATTAGAGGCCTACTTAAATGATAATGTTAATGATTTTGATGGACCGTTAGAAGTTAAAGAATTTAAGGGTGGACAATCTAATCCTACATATCAACTTGTAACACCTAAGAAAAAATATGTCTTAAGACGTAAACCCCCAGGAAAACTTCTTCCATCAGCTCACGCAGTAGATAGAGAATATAAAGTTATAACTGCTCTTAATTCAACTGGTTTCCCGGTGCCTAAGACTTATAAACTTTGCTTGGATGAAAGTGTTATAGGAACAATATTTTATGTCATGGAAATGGTTGAAGGAAATATTTATTGGGAACCAACTATTCCAGAAGTTGATAATGAACTAAGAGCTAAAATTTATAGAGAAAAAAATAAAACTTTATCAGATTTACATAACACAAATTATAAAGATATAGATCTTGAGGATTTTGGAAAACCTGGGAATTATTTTTCTCGTCAAATATCTAGATGGACCAAGCAGTATATTGCTTCAGAAACAGAAGAAATAACCGAGATGAATAAATTAATAGACTGGTTGCCAAATAATATTCCTGGAGACGACGAAACATCAATAGTTCATGGAGATTATAGGTTAGATAATATGGTTATTGATAGAAATAACTCAAAAGTTTTAGCTGTCTTAGATTGGGAATTATCCACACTTGGTCATCCTTTAGGTGATTTTACATACCACCTCATGCAGTGGTACATGCCTGGTGATGGAACTGGAGCTGGCACACAAACATTGTCAAACACAGATTTAAAATCAATTGGAGTACCTAGCGCTGAAGATTATATCAAAATGTATTGTGATAATACGAATAGAAAAGAGATAGAAAATATTGATTTTTATCTTTCTTATAATTTTTTTAGATTAGCAGGAATTTTACAAGGTATTATTGGTCGAGTTAGAGATGGAACGGCAGCTAGTGAACATGCTGAAGATAGATCAGATAGAGTTCGGCCTCTTGCAGAATCAGGTTGGTTTTATGCTCAGAAGGCTGGTGCAGTTTAATTATTTTTCAATAATTTTTACTCCATTCTCTTCTCCTAATATTACAATATTTGCCATATCAACAAATAAACCATTCTCGACTACTCCAGGAATTGTATTTAATAAATTATCAATAATAGAAGGCTCTTTTATTAAACCAATTGATAAATCATAAATTAAATTTTTGCTATCGGTCTGAAAAGGTAAGTTATTTAGTATTCTTAAGTCTGCAGTTCCGGAGTATCCTATTGCTTCAAGCTTTTCTAAAACACGCTTTATAGTTGTATCATGCTCAAAATCTATAACTTCAATAGGTAATTTGAAATCACCTAATTTACTTACTTTTTTTGAATCATCTGCAATAACAATCATTTTTTTGGAGTTGAAAGCTATAATTTTCTCTCTTAATAACGCACCACCACCACCTTTTAAAAGTGAGAGATTGTCATCAATTTCATCTGCTCCATCAATTGTAATATCAAGAATATTGTAATCTTCTAAATTTCCAAGAGGAATTTTTAATGTTTCAGCCAATTTTTTTGTATTTTCTGATGTAGGGATGCATATAATTTCAAAACCATCTCTTACTTTCTCTGATAGAACCTTTGTAAATTCGTCAGCAGTACTTCCAGTTCCTAAACCGAGCTTCATACCCTCTTCAATATATTCAAAAGCTTTTTTGGCAGCTATAATTTTTTTTTCTTTAGACATTAAGTTTCCTCTGAACCTGCTTTTATTTTGTGCGCTTTCAATATTCTATCATATGCGTTATTAATAATAGCTAGCTTTTCATTTGCCATACCTAATAACTCTTTTGGTACCCCGTTTGCAATCATTTTATCAGGATGATTTTGTGCGGCTAATTCTTTCCATGCTTTTTGCGCAATATCAATATTTGAACCAGCATTGATACCTAAAATTAACCATGGATCATCAATTGCTGATGCCATATGACTAGCCCTAATACGAGCAAATTCTGCTGATGAAAAACCAAAAATACCTGCTACATTCTCTAAAAAAACAACTTCGCTTTCATTTACTGGTCCATCAGACTTTGCAATATGGAATAATCCATCAAGAACATTTTCTAAAACCTCAAATTTTCCTTCAAAAATTTTAGAAATTTGTTCAGCATATGCTTCATAACCAGCAATATCTTGTTGTGCTAATTTATAAATTTTAATTACATTATTTAATTCATTCTTTGGAACTTCACTTAGTATTTCATTAAATGCCATTAATTCTTTTTCTGAAAAATCACCATCTGCTCTAGACATTTTTGCTGAAAGAGCTATTAAAGCTATAGCGAATGCCACATCTTCATCTTCTTTATCAATGACATAATGACCTGCAACTGCTCCAACAACAGCACCTATAATTCCACCAATAAAGTATCCAGCGGAAGCACCAGCAAGTTTACCCCAAGTCGACATGTTAGTAATTTATCCTGAGTCGTGATAAATTTCTTTTCTTGAATATATGTTTATAATCCGAGTACGGCTTTAGAAATAATATTTCTTTGAATCTCATTTGAACCAGCATAAATAGTTGTTTTTCTTCCATTATAATATTCAGGAGTAATTGTTGCAGCATATTCTGGCCCAATACTCGGTTCATTAACATTTGCAAAAGTATCTTCTACAAATGGATGAGACCAATATCCTATAGCTTCAACGGCAAGTTCCTGCAAATATTGACCTATCTCAGTACCTCTTGTTTTTAAAATTGAAGATTCTGGACCTACTCTTTGTCCAGCAGACAGCGCTGAAAAAATTCTATGTTCTACAAACTCCATAGCTTGGATTTGAATTTCACATTCGCTAATTTTATTTAGAAAATCATTATCATCTAATAAAGTTAATCCATCACCAACAGATGTATCTCTAGCTATTTCTTTTAAATTCTTTATGCCTCTATATAACCCTGGTGAATATGCTGTTCCTCTCTCAAATTCAAGTAAGTACTTAGCATATGTCCAACCTTTATTTTCTTCACCAATTAAATTTTCTATTGGAACTTTTACATCTTCAAAAAAGACTTGATTAACCTCTTGATGTGGTTCTGGGCTATTATCAATTGTAATTAAGGGCCTTACCTCAATACCAGGAGACTTCATATCAATTAATAAGAAAGATATACCTTGTTGAGGTTTTTCTGTTTTTGAAGTTCGAACTAAACAAAAAATCCAATCAGCGTATTGCGCCATAGTGGTCCAAATTTTTGTTCCATTAACTAAATAATGATCACCTTTATTTTCTGCCTTACATTGTAATGAAGCTAAATCAGAACCAGAACCAGGCTCTGAATAACCTTGACACCACCAAACATTACTTTCAAGAATATCAGGTAGAAATTTATCCTTTTGTTCTTGCGTACCGAATTCCATAATCACAGGCGCTACCATCGATAATCCAAATGGTATAGTTCTTGGCGCTCCTTCGCGAGCCATTTCTGATTCAAAAATGTACTTTTGTGTAGAAGTAAAACCCGCTCCACCATATTGCTCTGGCCAGTTTGGTGCCATCCACCCTCGTTGATGTAAAGATTTCTGCCATTTTACATGAAGATCTTTTCCAGCATGGCCGTTTTTTGATAGTGATAAAGTTTTTCTCATATCTTCTGTAAAGGTTTCTTTAATAAAACTTCTTACTTCATCTCTAAATTTTATATCTTCATCTTTAAAACCTAATTGCATAATTTCTCCTATTTACCTTTAAAATTTCCATCTCTCTTTTCAAAAAATGCTGATAATGCTTCTTGATGATCTTCAGTTAAGTGCATCAAAGCTTGCATATTTGCCGACATTTCAAGCACAGTATCGAAGCTATTTGTAATTCCTTCTCTAAGTAGTTTTTTGGCCATCCTTAAAGCATCAGGAGGTTGTTTTACAATTTCTAAAGCAAGTGTATTAGCATCTTCCATTAATGATTCATGTTTTGATATCTCACTAATCAAGCCCCATTCTTTGGCTGTTTCAGGATTAATGATTTTACCAGTATAAAGTAGTTCAGCTGCTTTCGAAAAACCTATTATTTTTGGTAACAACCAGGCACCACCGTCACCTGGGATCAATCCAATCTTTAAAAAAGTAACACCAAATTTGGCCTTTTCTGATGCTATCCTTACATCTGCAAGACATGCTACATCATTGCCTAAACCAATCGCTGGTCCATTTATTGCTGCAATTACAGGAACCTCAATATTCCATACAGCTCTTATTATTCTATGGATGCCATAGCGATATCTCTCTCTTAGAGCTACAGAAGATCCAGAAAAATTACCTTTTTTTTCCTTCATATTTTTGACATTTCCACCAGCAGAAAAAGCGGAGCCCTCTCCGGTAAGAATTACACATCTTATATCTCTATCATTATTGATTAAATCTCGAGCTTCTTCAAAATTTTCTGCATCTTCAGGTTCGCCAAGAGGGTTTCTTATATCTGGTCTATTAAGCTTTAATATTCCAATAGAGCCATTTTTTTCAAATTTTAGCCATTCATTCATATTGCTTTACTCGGCAGAAGAATATTTTTTTAAATGATGATCAATATTACCATAAGAATTTTCGATCATAGATAATCTTTTAAAATAATGACCAACATTTAACTCGTCTGTCATTCCCATGCCTCCATGTAGTTGAACAGCGCTTTGACCAATAAATTTCGCAGCTTTAGCGATTTGAACTTTAGCCCCTGAAGCAGCTTTTCTTCTTTCCGCATAATCTTCGTCCAATTTTAAATTTACCATATAAGTCATAGATACACTTTGTTCATATTGCATGAACATATCTACCATACGATGTTGAAGAACTTGAAATTTACCAATAGGTTGACCAAATTGTTTTCTAGTTTTGCAATATTCTACTGTAGCATCATTTAAAACTTTCATTGCACCTATAGCTTCGGAACAGATAGCTGCAATAGATTCATCAACTATTAATTCGATTAATTCAGCTCCTTTTCCTTCTTCGCCAATTAACTCGTCTTTAGAAATCGTTACATTTTCTAATGTTAATTCTGATGCTCTACTCCCGTCAACAGTTGGATAATCTCTAATTGATAAACCTTCTGAATTTTTATCAACAATAAGAACTGATACTCCATCAGAGTCTCTTTGATCACCTGATGTTCTAACTGAAACAATAAATTTATTTGCCCATGGGCCTCCAGATACAACTGATTTGTAACCATTAATAATATAATTATCACCATCAAGTGTAGCTGTAGTAGTCAGATCGTTTAAATTATATCGCCCTTGTGGTTCAGCATATGCAAAAGACCAAATATCTTCACCTGAGATAACTCCAGGAATATATTTTTCTTTTATGCTTGTACTTGCTCTTCTTAAAAATCCTCCGCATGTCACAACAGTTTGTATATAAGGCTCTACAACTAGGCCCTTTCCAAATTCCTCAGCAACAATCATTGTCTCAACAGATCCAAAATTTAATCCACCATCTTCTTCAGAAAAAGGTAAACCTAACAAACCAAGTTCAGCAAATTGTTTCCAATTTTCTTGTTTCATTCCTTCTTCAGACTTAACTATTGCCTGCCTTTTATCAAAATCATAATTGTCTTGAATAAAAGACTGTATTGTATTCCTCAATAAAGTTTGTTCTTCACTAAAAGAAAAATCCATTGTTACCTCCTATAACCCTAACACCATTTTGGCGATAATATTTTTTTGAATTTCATTTGATCCGCCATAAATGGAAGTTTTTCTAGTATTAAAATAATTTTGCGCAACACCATGGCTATAATCAGGGCCAATTGTTAAATAATTAGATCCTTGTCTCTCAAAAGCAGGAGTTAGATATGGGTTAGAGTAATGACCCACTGCTTCCATAGTTAATTCTGTGATTCTCTGCTGAATTTCGGTTCCCTTAATTTTAAGTATTGAAGATTCAGCGCCTGGTCCTTCGCCCTTACTTTCCTTTGCTAAAGTCCTTAATTCTGTATATTCAAGAGCAGTTAAATCAACCTCAAGATCTGCAATTTTTGAATTAAAATCTGAATCATTAATTAAATTATCACCATCTATATATTCAGAAGATGCTATATCCTTGAGACGCTCTACTGCTTTTTTAGATCTTGCTACACCCGCTATTCCTGTTCGCTCATTACCTAATAGAAATTTTGCAATTGTCCATCCCATATTTTCTTCTCCAACAAGGTTTTCTGCTGGCACTTTAACATCCTCTAAAAAAACTTCGTTAACCTCATGCCCACCATCTAGAGTAATAATTGGCTTAACATCAATTCCTTCAGTTTTCATATCAATTAAAAGAAAGGATATACCCTCTTGAGGCTTTCCATCGTTCTTTGTTCTTACTAAACAGAACATCCAATCAGCAAATTGGGCTAATGTTGTCCATGTCTTATGTCCATTAACAATATAATGATCCCCAACTTTCTCTGCTTTCGTTCTTAAACTAGCTAAATCAGATCCTGCTCCAGATTCTGAATAACCCTGACACCACCAATCATTTCCTGATAAAATACCTTTTAAGACCCAATCTTTTTGATCTTCATTTCCAAAACCAATTATAACGGGACCAAGCATAGTTAAACCAAAGGGAATTAAAGGAGTTGTACCCGCATTAGCGCATTCTTGATCCCAAATATATCTCTGAGTAATATTCCAACCTGTTCCACCATATTCTTCTGGCCATTGAGGTGCAATCCAACCTTTTTTATATAAAACTTTATGCCAAGAGAGCATGTCATCTCTTGTTAAATCAGTTCTTTTATCAATATCTTTTAATTTTTGAGGAAAGCTCTTATCTATAAAATCTTTTACCTCTTGACGAAAATTCTCATCCTCTTTTGTAAATGCTAGATCCATTTTTTAAAATATTCCTAAATAATCAGTTATTTAACAGTTTAGTATCAATTTAAATATAATTAATTATATATTCTTAACAGAGGTTAATATTTAAATCCATTACCTTTTTGACGCATATTTTTTCAATTTATTTGATAAAATTTATATATTTAAAATTATATAATGGTTATATATTATTTATTGTTTAGGGGTTTATCAAATGGATAGAAAAGAAGAGTATAATAAAATAGCAGAAAGAGTTATTGGTCATGTTGAGAATAATACTACTGACCAGGCTGAAAATATACTTTCAATTCCCACATCAGATTATACATGCAAAAATAGATGGAATTCTGAAATAAATAAAATATTTAAAGAATTGCCTCTAATGTTGGCATTATCAATTGAAATACCAAATAAAGGTGATTACAAAAGCATGGAAGTTGTTGGGATACCAGTTCTAATAACAAGAGACAAAGAGTCAAAGGTTCATGCTTTTAGAAATGTCTGCTCACATCGTGGGGCTCCTTTAGCAGGTGAAGAAATTGGAAATAAAAATAGATTTACATGCCCATATCATGGATGGACTTATTCAAATCGAGGTGATCTAATTGGTGTTCTGGAAAATGATAAATTTGGTGAACTTGATAAAAGTTGCAATGGACTTCAGGTTTTGCCTTGTGAAGAATTTGGAGGAATGATTTTTGTAACCTTAACTCCTGATTTAGAATTGAATTTAGATAAATTTCTTGGAGGTATGAAAGCTGAGATAGAGCATTTCAAACTTCAAAACTGGTATTATCATGGCTTTAAAATCATTCATGGTGCAAATTGGAAAATAGCTTTTGACGGATATTTGGAAGGTTATCATTTTTCAACTGCTCATAAAGAAACAATTCTGCCTATGACCCAGCAAGGAATTATGGATTTTTCATCATTTGGACCTCACCTTAGGATCGCTTTTGCATCTACAAATATTGAAGAAATACGTGATTTACCAAAAAATGAATGGTGGAAAAAAGAAGGGGCTGGAGTAGATTTTGTAAGAACATTATTCCCTAATATTTCAATTTCCCTTGGACTTGGAATTGGTCAAATAGCTCAAATCTTACCTGGTAATACTCCTGATAAGAATACAACGGTTTTGCATTATGTTGCACCTGAAGCACCAAAAAATGAAGAAGATAAAGCGGAGTTAGATCATTTTATGAATTTCTTAAGAGATGTAGTTAATGATGAAGATTATGCTTTAGGATTAGAAATCCAAAGAGGCTTAGACTCCAACTCAAAAAAGAATATTCTTTTTGGAAAGAATGAAAGAGGCAACCAATACTTTCATAAATATGTAGATTTTTATATAGATGAAAATATCAAAAAACCACCAATCCTATAGCGGCAAATCTCTTAAGCCTTGAAAAATATATACTCATCACTATCTAATAATTGAAGACGCCTTTTGAGGGTCTTCATTTGTTAAACTTGCTTTTTAAAGGAGTATAAAAATGAGAACAACTTTTGACACTATATGGAGAGATTTATCTCCATTTACTATTGGCTTTGATCGTACCTTTGATACATTGTCTTTATTGGCTAAAAATCAAACTCAAAATGTGAATTATCCACCTTATAATATTAGAAAATTATCGGATAATAAATACAGTATTGAGCTAGCATTAGCCGGTTTTGAAGAAAAAGATGTTGATATCGAAGTAGTTGGTGAAAACCTTGTAATTTCAGGAAAAAGACCAGATGACTCAAATGATAATTTGGTTCATCAAGGTTTAGCTGCAAGAAATTTCAATAGAAAATTCGTACTTTCAGATGATATGGTCGTAAAAGGCGCAGCTCTTTCTAACGGAATTTTATATGTTGGACTTGAAAGAGTGATACCTGATCATAAAAAACCAAAAAAGATTACTCTTACATCAAAAGAAAATCTTTTAAAAAATTAACGTCAAAAGGGGGTGTTAATACCCCCTTTTTTTAAATAAATTGCTAGATACTTTGAAAAAAATATATAATCTGTTTTTATCAATTTTTCAAAGTGAACAATGTCATCAATAACTGAAAACCCATCAAGCAGCTTAAGGAATTATGTTTTAGGTATACTTGTTGTTGTTTACACATTTAATTTTATTGATCGTCAAATTTTATCGATTCTTTTAGAATCTATTAAGAATGATTTAAATTTATCAGATACATCGCTTGGAATGTTAACAGGTTTCGCTTTTGCGTTATTCTACGCTACACTTGGTATTCCGATAGCCAAGTATGCTGATTATGGAAATAGAAGGAACTTAATTTCGTTTGCAATTGGTGTTTGGAGCTTTATGACATCTCTCTCTGGACTTGCACAAAATTTTTTCCACTTATTAATAGCTAGAATTGGAGTTGGTATAGGCGAAGCTGGTTGTAGCCCCCCTGCTCACTCTATGATATCAGACTATTTTCCCGCAAATGTCAGATCTACCGCATTAGGCATTTATTCACTAGGGATTCCTTTTGGAATTATGTTTGGTTTATT